>DAINCG010000179.1:0-9080 GCA_036732525.1 Pseudomonadota bacterium
GGCATCGGCGCCGCGATGATCGGCTGGTTCGGCACCGCGATGCTCTGCTACGTGACGCCGAAGGAGCACCTGGGCCTGCCCGACCGGGACGACGTGAAGACGGGCGTCGTCACCTACGAGATCGCCGCCCACGCGGCGGACCTCGCCAAAGGCCATCCGGCGGCGCAGATCCGGGACGACGCGCTCTCCCGCGCGCGCTTCGAGTTCCGGTGGGAGGACCAGTTCAACCTCTCGCTCGATCCGGAGACCGCCGAGCGCTTCCACGACCAGACGCTGCCGAAGGAAGCGCACAAGGTCGCGCACTTCTGCTCGATGTGCGGGCCGAAGTTCTGCTCCATGCGCATTTCCCACGACATCCGGGCGGACGCGCAGCGTGAAGGCATGGCGGCGATGGCCGAACGCTACCGCCAGGGCGGCGACCTCTACGTGCCGGCGGACGCGGCCGGCAAGGCGGTCGAGGCGGACTGACGCTTGACAGCGGGCGGGGGCCGCCGGATAAGCCGGCCATGGTCCTCGCCCGCGCCAAGCTCTCGACCCAGAAAAAAGCCCCGCTTCCGGGGCTGCCGGTCGTTCAGCCAGGGGCGCCTATCTAGGACCCGGCAAGCAGAACGACCCTATCGACCCCGCCGGTTCGGACGGGGTTCCCTGCTTGCGCTCCGTCTCCGGAAATTTCTTGGAGATGGAACAACATGCAAACCGATACGAACACCCTGGGCGGCCTCTGGCTGCCGCTCGTGACGCCGTTCCGCGACGGCGCGCTTGACGAAACGTCGCTCCGCCGTCTGGTCGCGCATTATGCGGCCGAGCCGCTCGACGGCCTGATCCTGGCCGCGACGACCGGCGAGGGCATGTCGCTCGACGAGGATGAGGCGACGCGACTGATCGACGTGACGGCGGCCACGCTCGCCGACGCCGGACGGCCCCTGCCGCTCTATTTCGGGCTCTGCGGCAGCGATACGGCGAATCTTGCGAAGCAGCTTCGGGCGACGGCGGACTGGAACGTCACGGGCTATCTCATCGCCTGCCCGTACTACACCCGCCCGTCGCAGCAGGGCCTCTTCGCGCATTTCTCGGCGCTTGCCGAGGCGACCGAACGGCCGATCCTGATCTACAACATCCCCTACCGAACCGGCGTCAACATGGGCAACGAGACCATGCTGAGGCTGGCGGAGCGGCCAAACATCGTCGGCGTCAAGGACTGCTCGGCCGACGCGGCCCAGTCCTTCGACCTGCTGCGGCAGAAGCCCGCCGGTTTCGCGGTGCTGACCGGGGAGGACGCCCTCTTCTACGACGCCCTCTCCCACGGCGCGGAAGGCGGAATCACCGCCTCCGCCCACGTCCGGACGGCCGAGTTCGCCGACGTGCGGCGCCGTCTCCTGGCGGGCGACCAGGCTGGCGCGCTGCGGGCCTGGCGACGCCTCGCCGATCTGCCGCGCCTCCTCTTCCGGGAGCCGAGCCCCGGCCCGATCAAGCACTGGCTCTGGCGGCAGGGTCTGATCGACAGCCCGGAGATGCGTCTGCCGATGGCGCCGATCAGCGATCGCTTGGCGACGGCGATCGACCAGGCGCTCGACGGGTCGATGGCCGCCTAGAGCCAATCCGGGTCCGGCGCGACGCGGCCGGGCGCCGCCGGCGGATGATCCGCGGCAAGCGGGTTCATCCGCTGGCGGGCGAGGCGCATGAAGGCGATCCGCCATGCGCCGTCGATGCGGGCATAGGCTTCTTCGTAGAAACCCCAGCCGATCCATCCGCGCCCGGCCGGTCCGGTCGCCGTATCGCCGAAGTCGACGTAGTCCATCATCGGCCAGACGGCGCGGGCCGCATCCGGGCCGGTGACGACGATCTCCGGTTCGTGGACGTGATGCAGAGAGACGGCCGGAGCGAGCGTCCGTGCGATGCCCGCGACGAAGGCCTCGGCTGTCGTGCCGTCCGGGACGGAGGCGAAGCCCGCGACGGTCGCATCGGGCGCGAAGACCTGCTTGAGCCGGTCCCACTGCTTGGTGTCGACGAGCCGGCAATAGCGCGCCTTGAGACGGCGGATCTCGGCGATAGCCAACAGGTTCTGGAGCGGTTCGACCGGCATCGCCGCGCCCCCTCAGGCGGCGACGGCGAGGCGCGTCTTGAAGGCTTCCGTCGCCCGGACGAGCGCCGAGCGCACGCCGGGCTCCATGGCCGAATGGCCGGCGTCGTCGACGATGACATAGTCGGCGCCCGGCCAGGCGGCGGCGAGCGCGTCGGCGCTGGCGACCGGACAGATCATGTCGTAGCGGCCCTGCACGATGGCGCACGGCAGATGGCTGACGCGATCGATGTCGCGCAGGATCTGCCCGTCCTCCAGGAACAGGCGATGAATGAAGTAGTGCGCTTCGATACGCGCGATGGCGAGCAGGCCTTCGCCGCTTTCCGCGCCGATCGGCAGTTCCGCCGGCCGTAAGGTCGAGCACATGGACTCGTACCGGCCCCACACCCGCGCAGCGGCGAGGGCTTCGGCGCGATTGGCGCTGTTCAGCCGGCGGGCATAGGCCGCGAGCAGGTCCTGTCGCTCGCTCGCCGGGATGTGGCCGGCGAAGGCGCGGTGCGCTTCCGGGAAGACGCGGGCGATGCCGTTCAGGAACCAGTCGACCTCGTCGCCCGCGCCCAGGAACACGCCGCGCAGGATGAACCCCAGACAATGCTCCGGATAGGTTTCGCCATAAGCGAGCGCGAGCGTCGACCCCCAGGAGCCGCCGAAGATGAGCCACTGCTCGACGCCGAGATGCTGTCGGAGCTTCTCCATGTCGGCAATCAGGTTCTGGGTCGTATTTGCTTCGGTCGACGCATAGGGCTTCGACCGCCCGGCGCCGCGCTGGTCGAACAGGATGATCCGATAGTGCGACGGGTCGAAGAAGCGGCGATAGGCCGGCGCACAGCCGGCGCCCGGCCCGCCGTGCAGGAAGATCACGGGCAGGCCGTCGGCGGCCCCGGACTCTTCCCACCACAGACGATGGCCGTCGCCGACGTCCAGGTAGCCCGCATGGTTCGCATCGAACGGCGAAAACAGATCGGCGCGCGGCGGGCGAAGCACTGTCATCAGGACGCTTGGACGGGCTTTCGGGAACCTCGAAACAACCAGTATACTTGATCCTATGCGGTTGGGGCTAGCCGTGTTGGCGACGTTGCTGTTCGGCGCATCCGCGGCGGGCGCCGAAACCGCCGTCGTTCAGGCGGTCGAGGACGGCAGGACGCTGCGTCTTGAAGACGGGCGCGGCCTCTTGCTCGACGGTCTCTTGCCGCCCGATGCCGCGGACGACGATCGCGGCGCCGGCGTCGATCGCGCGGCGAATGCGGCCGTCCGCGCGCTGCAAACGGCGGCCGTCGGCGAACCGGTCGCGATCCTCAACCTGCTCGACGCGCCCGACCGATGGGGCCGGATCGCAGCGGACGCCCGGCGCATCCGCGACGGCGTCTGGCTGCAGGCATTAATGTTGCGCCAGGGCCATGCGCGGATCGAGGCCTGCCCGCGGGGCGACGCCGAGCGGCTCGCGGGTCTCCGCGCGGCGGAGCGGGCGGCGCGGCAGGCAAACCGCGGTCTTTGGGCGCTCGACGCCTACCGGGTGCTGGACGCCGGACCGCGCCTGCGCGCCCGCGCCTTCGCGATCGTCAGCGGCCGGCCGGTCGCCACCGGCGGCGGGCGGCGCGTGCGCTACCTCAATTTCGACACGAACTGGCGCCAGGACTTCACGATCCGGGCCGACCGGAGCGCCGTAAGACGTCTCGAGAAAAGCGGGATCGACTTCGAGGCCTTGCCCGGCCGGAACCTGGAGGCCCGCGGCTGGTTGTTCTACAGCAACGGCCCCATGCTAGAAATTACGTGTCCACAGCAGATCGAGGCGTCCGAGCCATGACCCTTCGCCATCCGCCGATCCGCCGCCGCATGCTGGGCGCTCTGTCCGCCCTTGCGCTCGCCGCGGCCGCCGCCGGCTGTTCGTCGAACCCCGCCACAGGCGGCGATGACCTGATCTTCATGTCGCAGGCCGACGAGAAACGCGTCGGCGACGAGAACCATCCGAAGGTTCTGAAGGAGTTCGGCGGCGCCTATGAGGACCCGGAGCTGCAGAACTACGTGAAGTCGCTCGGCCAGTTGCTGGCCGCGAGTTCGGAACTGCCGAACATCAAATGGACGTTCACGCTGCTCGACAGCGACATCACCAACGCCTTCGCGCTGCCCGGCGGCTATGTCTACGTCACGCGCGGCCTGCTCGCGCTCGCGGAGGACGAGGACCAGCTCGCCGCGGTCATCGGCCATGAAATCGGCCATGTCACGGCGCGGCACGGCGCGCAGCGTCAGGCCCAGGGCACGCTGGCTCAGGTCGGCGCGGTCGGCGCCTCGATCGTCGGCGCGATCTTCGGCGGCGCGCAGGTCGGCCGCGCGGTCGGTCAGCTCGCCGGCGTCGGCGCCCAGGCCTATGTCGCCTCCTACAGCCGCAGCCAGGAATACGAGGCCGACACCCTCGGCATCCGCTACAACGGCCGCGTCGGCTACGACCCGGAGGGCATGGCCGAGTTCCTCGCCAAGCTGGACGCCGAAAAGAACCTGATCGCCCAGCTCCGGGGTCGTGAGCCGCGGGGCACCTCCTATTTCGACACCCATCCGCCGACCCCGGACCGCGTCTCGCGCGCCCGTAGCCTGGCGGCCAAGACGCCGGTCAAGAACCCGATCCAGGGCCGCGAAATCTATCTCTCGAAGATCGACGGCATGATCTGGGGCGACTCCCCGGACCAGGGCTACGCCCGCGACGGCGTCTTCGCGCACGAGAAGCTGAACGTCCGCTACGAAGTGCCGGACGACTTCACCCTGTTCAATTCGCCGACCAAGGTGATCGCGTTCGGGCCGAACGATTCCGCGATCGTCTTCGACACCGGCCCGCAGAATTACGGCGGTTCGATGTACGACTACATCCGCCAGACCTGGGGCGCCAACGCAGAGCTGCAGAACCTGGAGCGGCTGACGGTGAACGGCCTCGACGCCGCGACGGCGACGACGCGCGGCACGTCGGGCGGCCGCACGGTCGACGTGCGGCTCGCTGCGATCAAGGGCGACAAGGGCCATGTCTTCCGCCTGACCTTCCTGACGCCGACCAGCCTGACCAGCCGGTATCAGGGGGCTTTCCGGCAGACGATCAACTCGCTCCGGCACATGACGCCACGGGAGCTGGCGAACCTCCGCCCGCTGCGCATCCGGCTCTATCAGGTTCGGCCCGGCGACACGATCCAGAGCGTCGCCGCCCGCCAGATGTCAGTGGAGAAGTTCGCGGTCGAGCGGTTCCGCCTGCTGAACGGACTTGCCGCGAATGCGTCGCTGACGCCGGGCAGCACGGTGAAGGTGATCCGCGACCGCTAAACGGGCCCGCACCGCGGAGATGACGACGGCGGTCGATCCGAAGGACCGGACGCTGGTTCTGGCGCTCGCGGCCTATGCGGCGCGGGACGGCCTTGGCGAGACCTTGCCTTTGGAAGACGTCCCCGCGGCCGTCTGGGCGCTCCAGGACGACGCTGTCGGGCCCCGCGACCTCCGCGCGGTCATGACCCGGCTGAACGACCCGGCCGTCGCCGCGACGCTGGAAGACTGGTTCATCCGCGCCGCCGCGGAGCGCGAGGAGGACGCGCAGGCGGCGGCGCGCGCCGCCGAACGCCTGCTCGCCCCGCTGCAGATCGCCACCATGGGCGGCGGCGCGGCCTCGGCCGCCGCCATCGCCGCCGGAACGGCGGTCCTCGCAGCCGCCCTTATCGTCGCCGCGGCCGCGAGCTTCGGCCGGTGGCGGCTCGCGAAACGCGAGGACGAGGCCAAGGCCGACGCCGCCGCGATCCGCCGGCTCGCGGAAATCGCCCGGCGCGCCCAGACCTGACCGCCGCGCGAAAACGTGGCGTTCGCCTTCCGGATATGCTACATTGCGAGCATGAAGGAGGCGACCGAATGACTCTGATCGAGCTCGCCAACAGCGGCGCTTCGCTTGCATTCGCCCTGACCGGCGTCCTTTATGTCGCCTGGGTCGTCCGCAAGAGCGGCGCGGATCGCAAGCAGGAACCGGCCCGGGTGCGCCGGGTCGTCGAGAACGCCCCGTACGCACGCGTCCACAATATCATTTCGCGACGTCGATAGGCCACACTTCGCCCGATTGACGTTTTTTTGGGCGGCGGAAGCCGCCCCGATCACGATCCTGCCTACGCAACCCTCTAAACTATAGTGGTTTTTGCCGTATCGGTGCGGCGCTCAGGTCTTGGGCACGTCTTGCCAACGGCGCGCGCCCGTGTTCGTGGTTGCGTCTCCAAATCGCTTCCCATGCATGCGACCACGCCGATGCCGCCCCCCGACATGCCGTCGAACGACAACCCGAAGACCGGCATCGCGCTCATCATGTTCGCGATGGTGTGCATTACGATCAACGACATGCTGGTCAAGCAGCTTTCGTACGGCTACCCGCTGCACCAGATGGTCTTCATCCGCTCCGCCATCGGCCTGCCGATCATGCTGGTCGTGCTGCAGTTCGAGGGCGGGTTCCGCATGCTCAGGACGCGCCATATCGGCCTGCACCTCCTGCGCGGGCTCTGCATCGTCGGCGCCAACATGGCGTTCTTCGCCGCACTGGCGGAACTGCCGCTCGCCGACACCACCGCCCTCTTTTTCGTGGCGCCGCTGTTCATCACGCTGCTGTCGATCCCGCTGCTCGGCGAAAAGGTCGGCCCGCGTCGGCTGGCCGCCGTCGTCGTCGGGTTTCTGGGCGTCCTGGTCATCCTTCGTCCCGGGGCAGGCGCGGACGCAGAAGCGCCGAACCGGCTGATGTTCCTGCTGCCCGTCGCCGCGGCGCTCGGATACGCGATGATGCAGATCCTCACGCGGCGGCTGCGCGTGTCGGCCCCGGCGTCCGTGATGGCGGTCTACATTCAGTTCGCGTTCATTGCGACCAGCATCGCGTTTCTGCTCGTCGCCGGCGACGGCCGCCTCGCCGAGGGCGTCGAAAGCAAGAGCGGGCAGTTCCTGCTGCGCGCCTGGGCCTGGCCGACGCCGGCGGATTGGCCGCTGTTCATCGCGCTCGGCGTGCTGGCGGCCGTGGTGGGCTACACCCTCTCGCAGGCCTACCGCACCGCCAACGCCGCCACGCTGGCGCCGTTCGAATACACGGCGATGCCGCTCGCGATCATGTGGGGCTGGACGATCTTCGGCGAGCGGCCGGACGTCTGGCTGTATGTCGGCTCCACGCTGATCGTCGGCGCCGGCATCTACGTCTTCCTGCGCGAGAAGGCGCGCGGCCGCGTCCTCGCCGCGCGGCGTCCGACCCGGCGCGGCTGAACCCCGATGCACCGCGAAACCGCCCCACAGGACGCCGCCGCGCCTGAGCCAGCGCCGCCTGAGCCAGCCGCCACGGTCGGCGACCTGCTGCGCGACCGCAATTATTTGACGTTCTGGTGCGCCGGTCTCCTGATCGGCGTCGTACGGTGGTTCCAACTGCTGGCGCTTTCCGTCTACACGCTCGGCATCACCGGCTCGCCGTTTCTGGTCTCGCTCGTGCCCCTTCTCTACATGGCCCCGATGGCGCTTTGCGGGCCGATGCTCGGCGCCATTGCCGACCGGGTCGACCGGAAACGCATGTTCGCCGTCTCGCTGCTGCTGGTCGGCCTGACTTCGCTCGCGATGGCGGGGCTCGCCTGGCAGGGCGACCTCGGCTTCGGCCATATTGGCGTCGCTGCGTTTCTGAACGGCGTCTTCTGGGCGACGGATATGCCGATCCGCCGCCGCCTGCTCGGCGACCTTTCCGGCGGCGCGCTCGCCGCGGCGATGAGCCTCGATGCGGCGACAGGCAACGCCACGCGGGCGCTTGGCCCCCTGCTCGGCGGCGCCGTCCTGCAGTTCCTGGGCGTCTTCGGCGTGTTCGCCGTCGGCGCCGCCGCCTATGGCGTCTGCCTTCTTCTGACGGTCGGGTTGAAGGTTGGGGCGCAGGCGGCGCGCAGCGTGCCGACATCGCTCGCGAGCGACCTGATCGCCGGCGTCCGGCATGTGCTGGCCGACCGGCGGCTCCGCCATATCCTGGCCGTCACCGTCGTTTTCAACGTCTGCGGCTTTCCGTTCACGGCGATGATTCCGGTGATCGGTCGGCGCTGGCTGGAGTTGGACGCCGTCTGGGTCGGCGCGATCACCAGTCTTGAAGGCCTCGGCGCGTTCCTGGGCGCGATCTTCGTCGCCATCGCCGCCCGGCCGGCGAGCTATTTCCCGCTCTATTGGATCGGCACGACAGTCTATATCGCGATGGTGGGGCTGCTCGGCATACTGGCGTTCTCCGCCCGGCCGGGCGCGCTCGACGACTTCATGGCGATCTCGACGACGCTGCTGATCGCCGGCATGGCGGGGGCGTGCTTCGCGGCGATGCAAAGCACGCTGACCTATCTCAGCGCGCCCACCCATCTGCGAAGCCGCGTTCTCGGCGTGCTCACCCTCTGCATCGGCACCGCGCCGCTGGGCTTCCTGAACGTCGGCTGGATGGCGGACGCCTGGGGCGCGCCGACGGCGCTGATCGTGCAGGCGGCGGAAGGCGCAGCGCTCCTGCTGCTGCTGCGCGCGGTCCGGCCGTCCAATATCTGAGCGACCTGCGACAATGGGTCTTCGGGCGCAACGCCGTCCAGACGCCGCGCCGGAGCGAATTCCGGCGCATATTGCGCGAGCCGCCCATGCCGCCGCCGGCCGCAGTCCGCGCCGGGACGACGTCTCCTGTCCTTGGATCATCTGGACGCGTCATGAAGCCGAAAATCCTGACTACGCTGCCGACCTACACCCGCCACGCCTTCGCCGCCGATATCGTGGCGGGCCTGACCGTCGCCATGGTCGCGATACCGCTCAGCCTCGCGATCGCCATCGCGTCGGGCGCCGATCCCGGCGCCGGCCTTGTCACCGCGATCGTCGCGGGTTTTCTGATTTCGCTGCTCGGCGGCAGCCGGGTGCAGATCGGCGGCCCGACCGGCGCGTTCATCGTCGTGGTCTATGGCGTCATCGCGGAGCACGGTTATGACGGCCTCGTTCTCGCGACGCTGATGGCCGGCCTCATTCTGCT
>DAINCG010000180.1:0-8735 GCA_036732525.1 Pseudomonadota bacterium
TGGCGGAAACAGCGGAATTGGAGGGCTTCATGGCGAAGAGCGCGGCCATCACCAGGATCGCGACGCCAACCCAGGCGATCGACTTGCTGGCGACGAAGCCGGCGGCGAGCATCTGGCCGACGATCGCGGGACCGGCGACATGGCCGATGCGCTCGAGGAAGCGGTAGGTGGCGGTCACGGAAGCCGCGCCGGACGTCTCGGCGATCCGGCTGGCGGCGACATGCGTCACGACCGGCGCGTTGATCAGGCCGTGCGCGAAGCCGAGCAGCGCGACCGCGAGGATCAGCGCGACCATGTCGACATGGTCGCCGCCGACCGACGCCTGCAGACCGCCCGGGCCGAACACGCCGATCGCGATCAGCGAGATGGCCGAAAGGAAGCAGCCGGCGAGCAGGACGTCCTGGGTGCGCCGCGTCCGATCGACGAAGGCGGAGATGTAGCCCGAGGTGATCATCACGCTGGCGGCGTAGATCATCAGGATCTGGCCGA
Organism: Pseudomonadota bacterium; assembly: GCA_036732525.1. Lineage (GTDB taxonomy): Bacteria > Pseudomonadota > Alphaproteobacteria > Bin95 > Bin95 > VMCJ01. Next base: position 490 of record DAINCG010000180.1, read on the forward strand.
TGTCCTCCTGCCGATAGTCGGCCGCGGAGAGCATCAGCGGCAGCGCGAAGATGACCACGCCCGTCAGGACGGCCTTCGCCGGCACGCCGACCAGCAGCATGGTGCGCATGAACTCGAAGTCGCGCAGCACCTTCGCCAGGTCGCGCAGCATCAGCGAGAAGCTGCCGACCTGTTGCGGCTGGGCCGCCGTCGTCGCGACGCTGCCGCGGCCCGGCACGACGAGCACGGTGTAGGCCGCCATCAGGAAGGCGACGGCGGACGCCAACAGGAAGAGGTCATGCTGACCGATATGCGTGACGAGCAGCGAGCCGATCGCCATGCCGGTGATCATGCCGCCCTGGAAGCCGAAGACGATGATCGCGGCCCCGCGCGTCTTCCGGCCGGGCGACGCGATATCGAGGATGTAGGACTGCACGCCGATGAACAGGATGCCCTGCCCGAAGCCGGAGAGCGCGCGCGCCCCGCAGATCGCCCAGAAGTCGGGCGCGATCGCCAGCGCCGCCATGCCGAGCGCCGCCGCCATCAACCCCCAGACCATCATCGGGCGGGCGCCGAAGCGCTGGCTGAGATGGCCGGCCGGGATCAGGGAAAGCGCGAAGCAGAGGTAGTAGAGCGTAAAGGGCGCCGAGGCGAAGTCGCTGGCCAGGCCGGCCGCGCCTGCGACCGCGGTCACATATTGCGGCAGGAAGGCATAGGCCAGATGTTCGCTCGCGACCGCAATGAAGAAGACGGGTTTCACCAGATTGAGGAGCGCCGCGTCCTCCTTCTCGGGCCCGACCCCCGGGGCCGAGCTGGCGGATTCCCCCTGTGGTCGGCTGAGCCGTCGCAAGGATCCGGCGATCTGGAGGAAGACGCTCGCCATCAGCGCCGATGCGATGAACAGGGCCGCGAAATTCTTCACGCTGCGCACCGTCTGTCGGATGACGACGTCGGCCGGGATCGCGACGGCGAGCTTGATGTCGCGTCCGCCCCCCGGCTGGGACATGTCGGAGATGTATTCGTAGTGGTTCGGGTTGCTCTTCCAGGCCTTGCCGACGGCGGCCGGGTCCGTATGGAAGCGCACCTTGCCGTCGACGATGATCGACGCGTGCGCCATGTCGGGATTGAGCGCCCGGTAGTCGGAGAGCAGGCGATCGATGCCGTCGATCTCCCAGATATTGAGACCGAAGGCGACGATGTTCGACAGTCGCTGTCCGAGCGTGTCGGCCATTGACTTCGACTTCGCCTGCGCGCCTTCCGCATACAGGGTCACAAGCGTCGCGATCACGACGCCGGAGACGCCGATGAAGGACGCCGCGAAGAGGGCGTGCAGCCATCTTTTTCGGGCGCCCAGGTCGGCGCCGAGGACGGATGTGGCGAAGCCGAACGCCACGGCCGCGAACAACGCGGCCGCCAGCAACGGCTCGAAGCCGGAGCGGACCCGGTTCGTGACGACCGAGCGATCCATTGAAATCACCAGCGTCGCGACCTGCTCGAACCTGTTGTTCAGCGGCAGCAGGACCTGGACGATGTCTTCACTCGAACGGATGGTGAAGGAGCCGTCGTCCGAGCTCTTCGTCTCGACGTCGCTTGAAAGCAGGGTCTGGCCGGCGGCGCCGTTGCCGAAGACGAGCTTGTCGGTGACGTCGAAGATGGCGATGCCGCCGATCGTCGGGTCCGAAGCCAGGATGGTGCCCGTCTTGGCGTTGAAGCCGACGAACTGCTTGATCGGGTGACCGGGGCGCAGGAAGTCGTTCAGGGTCGACTGCAGATAGCGTCCCTGCGAGGCGAGCTTGTCGATCTGGAACTGCTGCAGCGTGCGCGTCGCTTCGCCGTAACCGACATACAGCAACAGAACGAGCGAGAGGCCGGCGACGATGGTCATTGTCACCGCATTGGCGATGAAGCCGCTCGCAGTCTGAATTTTCTTAGGCATCTTGCATACCCTCGAACAGTGTCACGCCTAGCGATCGAGCAGGTCGTGCAACGCCGCGACGGCGCCGCGCCGCTTGCAGAACAGGAGGTCGATCCGGTCCGCGAACATCGAACGGATCAGGTCGTCATAGGACATGCCTTCGCCCGGCAGACCCGTGCAGACGATGCTGGTCTTGGTGGCCGTCGGCGCGGCCAGATCGGGCTTCGGATTGGCTTCCAGGATGTGCAGGCGTCCGGCCGCGTCCGCGCGAATGTCGAGACGGATCAGCGACTCGAGCTGCAAGTCCGCGTAGACGGCGTGCGCGATTTCCTCGAGGTTCCGGATCACGTCGCCGTCGACGGCGGGATCGAGCGGGCCGACCCGGTCGCCGGTAATCGGCTTCTTGTCCATCGAGGTGAAGATCAGTTCGTCCGGCTGCAGGCGCCGTTCGGCGGCGGAGAAGGCGAACGGCGTCGTAAGCCGCTCGAGTTCGCCCTTGCGGCTGACCGTCGGACCGCCGATCGCGATGCAGAATTCGCGACCGCCGAGATAAGTCTCGATCAGGACGTCGTTCTCGGTGACGCCGTAGACTTCGTCGATGATCTCCGGAAGGTCGTCGACCGAAGGCGCCACGTGCACGTGCAGCGAGGCGCGGCCGGAGACGGGCTTGACGATGAAGGGGCCGTCGAAGCCTTCGAACGCGCGCTCGAAGCGGCGATCGCCGCGCGGATCGCAGCTGCCCGCAATCGCCGGGTTCCAGACCGTGAAGGCCGCCGTCGGCAAGCCCAGATAGGCGACGTTCTGTTTGAAGATGTACTTGCTGTCGAGGATGCCGGTCGTCAGCGGATCATGGCCGAGATACGGCACGCCCATCATCTCCAGCATCGCTGCGGCATGCGACATCGGGTTGCGGCCCTGGACGCCGCCGGTATTCAGCCAGACGAAGTCGATCTCTTCCTGGCGCAGACGGTCGCCGAGGCGCATGTCGTCCGGCAACAGCATGACCTGCCGCGCGCCCTGCCGGCGCAGCGAGTCCGAGATGTCTTCGGCGACGCTGCGGTAGCTCTTCCAGGACCGGGCGTTGTTCGCCTGGTGAATGACGGCGCCGGGCTCGGTCTTGTCTCCGCCATAGACGACGGCGATGCGCGCGCGGTCGTAAAGCTGATCGACCTGCGTCGCGAGCTGGTCGAGCCGGCCCACGCGACGCGCCGGGTTGGCCGCGCGATTGAACAGGCTGTAGGTCCCGGCCGGCGCGGGGGCCGTCGGGGCCACAATCTCGTTCAACGCTTTCGCGGTTGCAGGCGCCATTTGCTGCTATCCTCTCTCACTGGCGCCGTCAGATTTGCCTATTTAGCTGAACGTTCGCTTAATTTGCCGATGCGGCCGGCGTCGGCCGGGCGGCCGCGGACTTCCGGCGCCGCGGGTTCCGGTGTAGGTGTCGAAGAACAGCCAATGGGCGGAAAGGGGCAGGAAACGATGGCCAATCAGAAGGGCAATGGAAGCGCTCGGACGCTCAGGTCGAAGACTTGGTTTGACGACCCGTCGGATCCCGGCATGACCGCGCTCTATATCGAGCGCTATATGAACTGGGGCGTCACGCGAGCCGAATTGCAGTCCGGCAAGCCCATGATCGGCATCGCGATGACCGGCTCCGATCTCTCGCCCTGCAATCGCATCCATATGGAGTTGGCGCCCCGCCTGCGGGACGGCGTGCGCGACGCCGGCGGCATTCCCTTCGTCTTTCCGACCCACCCGATCCAGGAAACCGGCAAGCGGCCGACGGCGGCGCTCGACCGCAACCTTGCCTATCTCAGCCTCGTCGAAATCTTGCAGGGCTACCCGATCGACGGCGTCATACTGACCGGCGGTTGCGATAAGACGACGCCCTTCCTGTTGATGGCGGCGGCGACGGTCGACATCCCGGCCATCCTGATCAACAGCGGGCCGATGCTGGACGGCTGGTGGAAGGGCCGCCGCGCCGGGAGCGGGACGATCGTCTGGGAGGCGCGGGAGCGCCACGCCGCCGGCGACATCTCGTGGGAGGAGTTCATCGAGATGGTCGCCGCCTCGGCGCGCTCGCCGGGCCACTGCAACACCATGGGCACGGCGCTGTCGACCAATTCGCTCGCCGAGGCGCTCGGCATGTCCCTGCCCGGCCAGGCCGCCATTCCGGCGCCCTATAAGGAGCGCGGCCAGACCGCCTATCTCACGGGAAAGCGCATCGTCGAAATGGTGCACGAGGACCTGAAGCCTTCGGACATCCTGACGCGTGACGCATTCCTGAACGCCATCGCCGTCAATACCGCGATCGGCGGGTCGACCAACTGCCCGATCCACCTGAACGCCATCGCGCGGCACGCCGGCGTCGAGCTTTCGATTCAGGACTGGGAAGACCACGGCTACGACCTACCGCTGCTCGTCAACTGCCAGCCTGCCGGCGAGTTCCTAGGCGAAGGCTACTTCGCCGCCGGCGGCGTGCCGGCCGTCGTGAACGAATTGATCAAGGCGGGCCGCATCGCCGAGGGCGCGATGACCGCGAACGGCAAGACGATCGGCGAGAACTGCCGCGGCGTCGAGATCACCGACACGAACGTCATCCGGCCCATCGACCGGCCCCTGAAGGAGCAGGCCGGGTTCCTGGTGATGCGCGGCAACCTGTTCGACAGCGCCATCATGAAGACGTCGGTGATCTCGAAATCCTTCCGCGAGAAGTTCCTGTCCCGGCCGGGACAGGAAAACGTCTTCGAGGGCCGCGCCGCCGTCTTCGACGGGCCGGAGGACTACCACGCCAACATCAACAACCCGGACATGGGGATCGACGCGGACTCGATCCTGGTGATGCGGGGCACGGGACCGATCGGATATCCAGGCTCCGCCGAAGTCGTCAACATGCAGCCGCCGGACGCCCTCATCAAAGCGGGCGTCCGGGAATTGCCGTGCATCGGCGACGGCCGACAGAGCGGCACGTCCGGCAGCCCCTCCATTCTGAACGCCAGCCCCGAATCGGCCGCAGGCGGCGGCTTGGCGCTGTTGCGGACGGGGGACCGGATCCGGATCGACCTAAACGCCCGACGGGTCGACCTGATCGCGGACGAGGCGGAAATCGCCAAGCGCCGCGCAGAGGGCGCGCCGGCGCCGCCCGCCAGCCAGACCCCGTGGCAGGAAATCTATCGGGATTCGGTCGGACAGCTCGGCGAAGGCGGCGTGCTCGAACCGGCGCTCAAATTCAGGTCGACGGCCCGGAATATGCCGCGCCACTCGCACTGATTTTCGCGTTACGCCCGCCTTAACGTCTCTCGGCGATCATCCCAGTCCCGGATAATGGGTCCGGGCAATGGGATCGCCTGATGACGACTGATTTCCGGGACTCGATGGACGGGATCGAATCCGCCGTGACGTCGGCGGAAGCACGCTCCTTGCTGCGAATCTGGCGCGAAGCGTCGCCGGACCGTGGCCTGCCATGCCTCGACGACGTCTCGGTCGAGCGGCTCGGACCGATTGCGTCATTCTGCCTGTATGCGCGGCGACTGCCGAACGGCGACTACGTCTACGACTATTACGGTCAGGCGGTCGCCGCGATGACGAAGTGCGACCGCGCCGGCTTCCGGGTCAGCGAGCTGCCGCGCGACTTCGCGCTCCGATTCAAGCGCGGATATGACGACTGTCTGGCCGCTGGCGAACCCGTCTACACGGTCCAGCGGGCGACCTACGCGCCGGAAGTCATGACCTGGGAACGCCTGACGCTGCCGCTCGTCACACGCGACGGCGTCAGCGCGGTGCTGGTGTTCAAACGTGCGCTCGAAATGCAGCACACGTTCCTGCAGAACGTCCTCAAGGCGACGTCGGACGGCGTGATCGCGTTGTGCAGCCTCGGCGGCGAATCGCGGTCGCTCGAAGATATGGCGGTGGTCGTGGCCAACCCGGCTGCGATCGACACGCTCGGCGTTCCGCTTGAGCAGGTCCTCGACCGGCCGTTTCAGCAGCTGATCGACGCGTGCGAGCTGGCGCCGGTATTCGCCCGCTGCGCCGAGGCGTTTTCCGCCGATGGAACGATCAGCTACGACGTCGAACACGGCGGCCTGTGGCGGCGGGTATCGGCGGCCTATTCCGAAGATGGGCTCGCCATCACGATCGCCGACATCACGCCCTACAAAGAACAGGAGCAGGCGCTCCGCCGGGCGCTTCGGCGGCTTGCCGACGCAGTCGACGAGCTCGGCCAGAAGAACCGCGACCTGAATGACCTCACCGAGACGCTGCAGGCGGCGGTCTTGGAGAAAGAAGAGGCGGCGCGCGTGCTGGCGGACGAGATCCGGTCGCGCAAGCTGATGCAGCGCCGTCTGGAATTCGACGCCAACGCCGACCCGCTGACCGGACTGCACAATTATCGCCAGTTCCAAGTGCTGGCGACGCAGGAACTGCGCCGGGCCGCGCGCTCCAGAAGCGCCACGTCGCTGGTGCTGCTGCGCGCGCAGGACCTCGACGCCATCGGCGCCGCGCACGGCGAGGCGGTTCAGGACGCCGTGCTGCGGTCGCTGGCCGGCCGGGTCGCCGAGTCGCTCCGCGAGTCGGACATTTTCGGCCGGGTCGGCGAGGATTCCTTCGCTGCGCTCCTGCCGGACACCGCCCTTGCCGGCGCGCAGGAAGTCGCCGACCGGATGCGACGGCTCGGGGCCGATACGTCGGTCGATTCGGGCGACGCATGCATTTCGCCGCCGCTTGACGTGGCGGCGGTCACGGCGGCGCCCGGCGATCGCCGCTTCGAGGCGCTCCTCGCTAGCGCCCTCGCCACGATGGAAAAGAGCGAGGCTGCCGGCCGACACGTCGCCTGAGCCTGCCGGTTGTCGGGCCGCGCGCGCCAGCCGAGAATGGATGCGCCAGCGCCATTCCGGTTGGGAGCCGCCGATGCCGAGGATCGAAGCGACGCATAGCCAGCTCTACCGCATTCCTCTGGCCGAGCCGCTCGCTGACGCCAAGCACGGAACGCACACGCATTTCGAGCTGATTACGGTCACGATCCGCACAGACGACGGCCTCGAAGGGACCGGCTACACCTATACCGGCGGCGTCGGCGGCGCGGCCATTCTGGCGCTGCTCCGCGCCGATCTCGAACCGCTTCTCGAAGGCGCCGACGCCCGCGGAATCCGAGAGCTTCATGCAGAGATGTATTGGCGGACGCACTATGTCGGACGCGGCGGCGTCGCCGGCTTCGCCATTTCGGCCATCGACATCGCGCTCTGGGACATCGCGGGAAAGCGCTCCGGCGACCCGCTTTGGCGCATGGCGGGCGGCCACGGCCGGGAGACGCGCGCCTATGCCGGCGGCATCGACCTGAATTTCACGACGGAGCGCCTGCTCCGGAATATCGACGGCTATCTCGGCCAGGGCTTCGAGGCGGTAAAGATCAAGGTCGGCCGCCCCGACCTCGACGAGGACGTCGCGCGCGTGGCCGCCGTCCGCGAGCGCATCGGCCCGGACCGGACATTGATGGTGGACGCCAACTACGGCCTTTCGGTCGACGCGGCCATCGGGATGGCGAACGCCTTCGCGCCCTACGACATCGCCTGGTTCGAGGAGCCGATCGATCCGGAAGATTTCGCGGGCTATGCGCGGATCGCGGCGACGACCGGTATGCCGCTGGCGCAGGGCGAAAACCTGCATTCGCTCGACGAGTTCCGCCGGGCGCTTGAGTCCGCGGGCCTCTCCTTTATCCAGCCGGACGCCTCGAACTGCGGCGGCGTGACCGGGAGGCTGGACGTCGCGGCGCTGGCGGCCGAGGCCGGCGTCCCGATCTGCAGCCACGGCATGCAGGAACTGCATGTCGGCCTGATGGCCGGCCAGCCGCATGCCGGCTGGCTCGAAGTCCACAGCTTTCCGATCGTCGACTACACGACGCGCCCGCTGCCGATCCGCAACGCCCGCGCCGTCGCGAGCGACGCGCCCGGAACCGGCGTCGCGTTCGACTGGGAACGTCTAAAGCCTCACGCCGTCGGCTGAGCACATGCCGTCAAGAAACGCTATTGACGCGGCAGATAATAACGGTAACGTTACCGTTATTATATGAGGACCCGCCATGCCGATGACCGCCCCCGCCGCGGCGCCCGACAGTCGGGCGGCGATCCTGGAGGCCGCGCGCCAGGAATTCGCGTCGCGTGGATTCGACGGCGTCCGCATGGAGCACGTCGCGCGCCGCGCCGGCTTCAACAAAGCGCTGGTCTACAAACACTTCGGCGACAAGGACGGTCTGTTCCGGGCGGTGCTGGACGCAGTGTTCGCCGGCCGGCGCGACGTGCTCGCCCGCCAACCGAAGGACCTGGGCGCGGCGCTGCAGGCCTGGAGCGACGCGACCTTCGCC
>DAINCG010000180.1:8803-9067 GCA_036732525.1 Pseudomonadota bacterium
CCCGGTGCGCGGCGACGAGCGTCGGGCCTACTACGAAGAACAGATCGCCGCGGTGGCGCGGGCGCAGGCCAAAGGGATACTGCCGCCGAACCTCGATCCGACGGCGCTCTTCATCGCGCTGATGTCGGTGGTCACCCTGCCCGCGCTGCTGCCCCAGATCGTCGGCCTTGCGAGCGGCGAGGACGCGGAGAGCGACGCCTTCCAGGCCCGCTGGCGGGGCTTCCTGGCGGATTTCGCAAACGCCCTCGCCCGGGCCGGCGCCCC
>DAINCG010000181.1:0-802 GCA_036732525.1 Pseudomonadota bacterium
GAGGCTCTGCCGCAACGCGGCCGCATCCCCGACGCGCGCGTCCAGCCTGTCGGCCCGCGCTTCCAGGTCCGCCAGTTGCGCAAGTTCGCGCGCGAAAATCTGCTGCTTCAGACGCTCGTCTTCTGCGCTCAGCGCATCTCTTTGATCGTCCGCCATGCCCGGGCGTCGCCGCTCCCGTTTCCGGTGAGCGGCGAGGTTACACCCGCACGCGGCAGACCGCCAATCGCGCGCCGCGCATCTGGCGGTTTGGTCAAGAAGTCGTCGCGCTTCCGCCGGACTCCCAGGCTATTCCACGCTCTGAACCTGAAGGGAGGGTCCTTGGGATGGCTTTCGAGACCACGCTGCGACGTCTGGTCGTCGCGGCCGCCGCCGCCGCGGCATTCGCCGTCGGCGGCGTCGTCGCCGGCGCCATATTCATCCGCTATGTGGCGGCGCCGGCGCCTGACCCGTTGGCCGAACCCTGGTTTGCGGCCCGCATCGAACAGGCGTTGAAGGCCGCGCCGCCAGCGCCGTCAGCGGAGGACGGCCAGCAGCACCTCGCTCGCGTCGGTCGCTGAGATGTTGAGCGTTTCCGGCCCGGCCGCCCGCAAACCGTCGCGGGTACCGATCGCGGCGCCGTTCACCTCGAGGGCGCCGTCGGCGGCGACCAGATAGGCCTGTTCGCCCTCCGCCAGTGCGATTTCGGAGACATCGCCCGGCGCGAAGCGGGCGGCGTGCAGGGCGGAATCGCTGTTGATCGGGATCGCGCCCGCCGCCTGGTCTTCCGGACAGCCCGGGGCGAGCGCCGTGAACGCGCCGCCGG
>DAINCG010000181.1:878-3676 GCA_036732525.1 Pseudomonadota bacterium
TTCGCGATTGAATTCCCCGTGCACGATGCCGTCGCCCGCCGACATCACCTGGATGTCGCCCGCTTCGGTGCGGCCGCGATTGCCGAGGCTGTCTTCATGGGTGATCGCGCCCTCGCGGACATAGGTGACGATCTCCATGTCCCGATGCGGATGCGGGTCGAAGCCCGTGCCCGGCGCGATCTCGTCGTCGTTCCACACCCGCAGCGCGCCGACGCCCATCCGGTCGCGGTCGACATAGCGGCCGAAGCTGATATGGTGACGCGCCTTCAGCCAGCCGAATTCGGCCGCGCCAAGGCTCTCGAAGGGGATCCGTTCGATCATCGGTCATGCCCTCAGTTTCAGGGAAGACCGATATCTGGGCCGCGTGACCGTTTCGGCAAGTCCGGCGCGTTCGGGAGCGCTATTCGGCGGCCGCGCTGGCGTCCGCCTCCGACTTCCAGCCCTGCACGACCGGCAGCACTTCCTTGGCATAGAGCTTGAGCGACCGCTCGGCCACGTCGAACGGCGTGCCGCCGAAACGGAACGATGTCGCGAGTTCGAAGTCGCCCAGCACCTCGCGGCGCTCTTCCAGCATGCGCAGCACCTTGTCGGGCGTGCCCCACACGCTCGCCTGCATGAAGCCGTCGATGATGCCCTCGATGCCGACCTCCTTCGCGACCGCCACCTTGGCCGCATAGGCGTCGTAGCCCTTCACGTTGGCGAAATGCTCGCCGAGCAGTTCGTAGTGCTCGAAGTTCGAGAGCACGAACGGCCCCATGTGCTTCCGCGCCAGTTCCTCGGCGCCGTCCATCGTCGGCGTGCAGACGCAGAAGTCGGCGATCAGCGGCGGCGGGGCGGCGTGGCCGTGCATTTCCGGCACAAGCTCCCGATGCCGCTGGATCGCCGGCAGGCGCGACGGCCAGGGCCGGTCGGCGAACATCACCATGTGCGCGCCGAGCTTTGCGGCCGATACGACGGAATCATCGGACGAAGCGACGGCGTAAAGCCGGTCGCGGATCGGGAAGCGCGGGCGCGGGCGGATTTCGACGCGCGGCTGCTTGTAGTGCGGGCCGTCGCCTTCCATCCAGCCGGTTTCCAGCGCCTTCACGATCATCGCGGCGGCTTCGTCGAAGCGTTCGCGCGACTCGTCCATCGAGACCCGGAACGCCTCGAACTCCCGCCGGGCGAGGCCGCGGCCGATGCCGAAGCGGAAACGGCCATTGGTGAAATGGTCGATCATCGAGACCTTTTCGGCGACCCGAAGCGGATCGTTCCACGGCAGGATCACTGCCGCCGTGCCGACGTCGATGTCCGGGCGCTTGGCGGCCAGATAGGACATCAGCTGGATGTTGTCCGGGCAGAACGAGTAGTCGTTATGATGGTGCTCGACCGCCCAGAGCGCGTCGAAGCCGTGGTCGGCGGCCATCAGCGCCAGCTTGATTTCCTCGTCATACGCCTGCTGGTCGGAGCAATCGTCCCAGCCGTATGTCGCGCAGATCATTTGAAGTCCGACGTCCATGGGATCCTCCTTCGGCGGCGCTGCCCCGCGCCCGCGGCTATCTCATTTGTTGCGTTGGCAACCATCTTAGGGCGGAGCGGAAGGTCCGCGAAAGGGCGCCTGCCTTCGTCGGGCGCCGTAAATTCGGGCGCCGTCGCCGGATGCCACGCGGATTGCGGCCGAATTCGCTGGCACGATTATTGCTGCTGCCCAGGATGCGCATCGCCCGATTCCGCAGGCAGGAGCCGACCCATGGAGCTTGGCGTCTTTCTTCCGATCGGCAGCAATGGCTGGCTGATTTCCACGACCTCGCCGCAGTTCAAGCCAAGCTTCGAACTCAACAAGTCGGTCGTGCAGAAGGCGGAGGCGTTCGGCTTCGACTTCGCGCTCTCGATGATCAAGCTGCGCGGCTTCGGCGGGCCGAGCGGGTTCTGGGACTACAATCTGGAATCCTTCACGCTGATGGCCGGGCTCGCCGCGGTCACCCAGCGGATCAAGCTCTTCGCGACCGCCGCCGTACTGACGCTGCCGCCCGCCATCGCGGCGCGGATGGCCGTCACCATCGATTCCATCGCCCCCGGCCGCTTCGGCGTGAACCTCGTGACCGGCTGGCAGCATGCGGAATACTCGCAGATGGGCCTCTGGCCGGGCGAGGAGCATTTCGCCCACCGCTACACCTACTGCGCGGAATACGCTCAGATCATGCGCGAGCTCTGGGAAGACGGCCGGTCGGACCTGAAGGGCCGTTTCTTCACCATGGACGACTGCCGCCTGCTGCCGAAGCCGTCTGCGCCGATCGAGATCATTTCCGCCGGTCAGAGCGACGCGGGCATGGCGTTCGCCGCCGAGCATGCGAACTTCAATTTTCTCTCCGGGGCCGGAGAGAATGAGGTGACCGGCATCGGCAAGCAGGTGGCCCGCCTGCGCGCGGCGACCGAAAAGACGGGTCGGGACGTCGGCGCGCTGGCGCTCATCATGGTGATCGCCGACGAGACCGACGAAGCCGCCCAGGCGAAGTGGGAGCACTACAAGCGCGGCGTCGATCGCGAGGCGCTGGCCTGGCGCGACGGGCAGGCCGGGGCCGACAAGAAGGCCGAGGCGCACTCGACCGCCGGCCGCATGCTGACCGAACAGCACGATCTGCCGACCAATATGGCCCGCTTCGTCGGCTCCTACGCGACCGTCGCGGCCAGTCTCGACAAGCTCGCCGAGGTCGAGGGCTTGCGCGGCGTCATGATGACCTTCGACGACTTCGAAATCGGCATGGAGCAGTTCGGACGGCGCATTCAGCCGCTGATGAAATCGCGCAGGAGCGGCGCGG
>DAINCG010000181.1:3718-9050 GCA_036732525.1 Pseudomonadota bacterium
GGAAAAGCCTCCGTCGACGCTGACGGTCTCGCCGGTGACGTAGGCGGCGAGCGGGGAGGCCAGGAACATCGCGACGCCCGCGATGTCTTCCGGGCTGCCCCAGCGGGCGAGCGGCGTGCGGCGCAGTATTTCCTCGTTGATCGCCTCGCGCTGCCGGCTCACCTCCGTCATCTTCGTCTCGATCCAGCCGGGCGCGATGGCGTTCACCCGAATGCCGTCCCGCGCCCAGGCGACCGCCAGCGTCTTGGTCAGCTGGACGATGCCGGCCTTGCTCGCGCCATAGGCGGGATTGCCGCTGGAGGCGAAGAAGCTGGTCAGCGAAGCGATGTTGACGATCGCGCCGCCGGATACGGTAAGGCCCGGTTTCGCCAGGTTGGAGAGCGTCAGCGTCGCGGTCAGGTTGACGTCGACGACCTTGCGGAAGGTCTCCGCTTCGAACTCGCGCCGGCCGTAGACGACCATGCCCGCGTTGTTCACCAGGACGTCGAGTCGGCCCGCCTCCCGCGCGAGGCGGGCGATCGCGTCGTCGTCGGCGAGGTCGACCTGACTGAACGCCATGCCGGCGATGTCGCTTTCGTAGCTTCCAGCGTCCCGCGTGCCGGTGATGCGCACCTCCGCGCCCGCGTCCCGGAAGGCGCGGGCGACGCCGTTGCCGATGCCGTTCGAGCCGCCCGTGACCAGGACGCGCTTTCCAGAGAAATCCAAAGGATTGGCCATCAGGGCTCCCCCAAAATGCAAAGCGCCGCCCGCGATCCCGTCGCGAGCGGCGCTCCACGGTTATTTATCGTTTTGAATCAAGCAGCTTCCATCATGTTTCTGAGAACGTACGGCAGGATGCCGCCGTTCCGGTAGTACTCAACCTCGTCAAGCGTATCGATCCGGCAGAGGAGCGTCACCTCTTCCGTCGCGCCGTCCGCCCGATGGATCGTGCACTTGACGTCCATGCGCGGCTTGATGCCATCGGCGATGCCGCTGATGTCGAACGTCTCCGTCCCGTCGAGCTTCAGCGTTTCGCGGTTCTGGCCGTCCTTGAACTCCAGCGGCAGAACGCCCATGCCGACCAGGTTCGAGCGGTGGATGCGCTCGAAGCTCTCGACGATGACCGCCTTGACGCCCAACAGGTTCGTGCCCTTCGCCGCCCAGTCGCGGCTGGAGCCGGTGCCGTATTCCTTGCCGCCGACGATGACGAGCGGCACGCCTTCCGCGCGGTACTTCATCGCCGCATCGAAGATCGGCATGACCTCGCCCGACGGCTGGTGCTTGGTGACGCCGCCTTCCGTGCCGGGCGCCATCTGGTTCCGGATGCGGATGTTGCCGAAGGTGCCGCGCATCATGACCTCATGATTGCCGCGGCGCGCGCCGAAGGAGTTGAAGTCGACCGGCCGGACCTGGCGCTCGATCAGATACTCGCCAGCCGGGCTGTCGCGCTTGATGGAGCTCGCCGGCGAAATGTGGTCCGTCGTGATGCTGTCGCCCAGAAGCGCCAGCGGCCGGGCGCCGGAAATATCGGCGAACTCGCCGACTTCCATGCTCATGCCTTCGAAGTAGGGCGGGTTCTGGACGTAGGTGGACCCGTCGGACCAGTGGTAGGTCTCGCTCTTCGGCACGTGGATGCCCTGCCACTGCTTGGGACCTTCGAACACGTTCGAATAGCGCTCTTTGAACATGGCCGGCGTCAGGGAGGCTTCGAGCACCCGCGCTACTTCCGCGGCGGTCGGCCAGATGTCCTTCAGGAAGACGTCCTTGCCGTCCTTGTCCTTTGCGATCGGATCCTTGACGAGGTCGACCTTCATGGAGCCGGCGATCGCGTAGGCGATCACGAGCGGCGGGGAGGCGAGGTAGTTCGCCCGCACCTGCGGATGGATGCGGCCTTCGAAGTTCCGGTTGGACGAGACGACGGCGCCTACCAGCAGGTCGCCCTTGTCGATCGCATCGGCGATCGGCTCGTCGAACGGTCCGGAGTTGCCGATGCAGGTCGTGCAGCCGAAGGCGATGATGTTGAAGCCGAGGGCGTCCAGGTGGTCCTGCAGTCCCGCGGCCTCAAGGTAGTCCTGCACGACCTGCGAGCCCGGCGCGAAGGAGGTCTTGACCCACGGCTTTGGCCGAAGGCCGAGTTCGTGCGCCTTCTTCGCCAGCAGGCCCGCCGTGATGAGCAGGGGCGGGTTCGAGGTGTTGGTGCAGCTCGTAATCGCCGCCAGCGTCACCGCGCCCGGCTCCAGCGTATAGTCGGCGCCTTCGACCGGCGTCGCCGTGCCGCCGCCGAGTTCGGCTTCGGTCTTGACGAACGCCTTGGCGGCCTCGGACAGCAGCACGCGGTCCTGCGGGCGCTTCGGCCCGGCGAGCGCGGGCTCGACCGTGCCCATGTCCAGCTCCAGCGTGTCAGTGAACACGGGATCGGGCTGACCCGTCTCGCGCCACATGCCCTGCGCCTTGGCGTAGGCTTCGACAAGCGCGATGCGATCGGAATCACGCCCGGTGAAGGTCATGTAGCGGATCGTTTCCGCGTCGATCGGGAAGAAGCCGCAGGTCGCGCCGTATTCCGGCGCCATATTGGCGATCGTTGCGCGATCTGCCAGCGGCAGGTCGTCCAGGCCATCGCCATAGAATTCGACGAACTTGCCGACCACGCCTTTCTGGCGAAGCATTTCGACGACGCGGAGCACAAGGTCGGTCGCCGTCGTGCCTTCTTTCATCCTGCCTGTCAGCTTGAAGCCAACAACTTCAGGAATCAGCATGGAAATAGGCTGGCCGAGCATGCCCGCCTCCGCTTCGATGCCGCCGACGCCCCAGCCCAAGACAGCCAGGCCATTGACCATGGTGGTGTGGCTGTCGGTGCCAACCAGCGTGTCCGGATATGCCACCGTCTTGCCGTCGATGTCGGCCGACCAGACCACCTGCGCCAAGTATTCCAGATTGACCTGATGGCATATGCCGGTGCCGGGCGGCACGACGCGGAAGTTGCGGAAGGCGTTCTGGCCCCAGCGCAGGAACTCGTAACGTTCCTGGTTCCGCTCGAACTCAAGATCGACGTTCTTATCGAACGCCTTGTCGTCGCCCGCCGCGTCGACCATGACCGAATGGTCGATGACAAGGTCCACCGGCGAAAGCGGATTGATCTTCTGTGCATCCCCGCCGAGGCCGACGATGGCGTCGCGCATGGCGGCCAGATCGACCACAGCCGGCACGCCGGTGAAGTCCTGCATCAGGACGCGGGCCGGGCGGTAGGCGATCTCTGCGGGCGCCTTCCGATTTTCCAACCACGTCTTGAACTGTTTGATGTCGTCGACATGCACGCTGCGGCCGTCCTCATGGCGCAGCAGATTCTCCAGCAGCACCTTCAGCGAGAAGGGCAGCCGAGAGACGTCGCCGATTGCCTCCGACGCCGCTGAAAGGCTGAAATAGTCGTAGCTCTTGCCGGCGGCCGACAGGCTGCGCCGCGTTTTCAGAGTGTCTTGACCGACGGTCGACATTGAAGGCTCCCCCAGAAATGCGTGGCGTTCGCAGATCAAACGAACCTGCGCGCTTAGGGTTGCAAGACCTGCGGAGTACGCCAAATTCTTAACACGCAAAGTTGGCCCGCTGGAAGGGTCGACGCTGGTGGACAGCGGCGCTCCCGCATCGCAATATGATCGAAATCACATCGGAGAGGCGAAATGGGCGAGAATCCGGCTCCCGGATATGCCAAGAAGCCGGACCATGTGGTCGCCGTCCGGCCGTTCGAAGGTCGGGTCACGGTGACGCTCGGCGGCGAGGTCGTCGCCGACAGCCGCAGCGCGCTCGCGGTCGAAGAGAGCGGCTACAACGCGGTCTACTACCTGCCGCGCTCCGATGTCCGCATGGAATTCGCGACCCCGACCGACCACACGAGCTATTGTCCGTTCAAGGGCAAGGCCGCGTACTACACTTTCGCCGCGGGCGACCGAACGTCGGAAAACGCCGCATGGTCCTACGAGGCGCCTTACGACGAAGCGGACACGCTGCGTGACTGTCTCGCGTTCTACACCCACCGCGTCGACGGCGTATCGGTCGAATAACTCGGAAAATCGATGGTTTTCCCGCGGCTTCGCGCGCTCCTTGAAAGTATAGGGTGGCATCTTCGGGCGCCGGACCGGACCATTTGGTTCGTAATCGACGACCCCGCGCGCATTCTTGAGGCCGCGGCCCTGGCGCGGCGTCTCGACGGGCGTCTCGGCCGGGTCGATCTGCTCGTGCTTTCCGCGGCGAAAGGCGTCGTGCCGATGGACGGGCCGCTCCACTGGACGACGCGGCCGATCGCGTTCGGTCCAGCCGCCGGCATGGCGCTCAGGCGGACGCGCGCGCGGGCGGTCGTCAGGGTCGGCCCCGAAACCCGGCTCTCCGCCACGGTCGGGCGGGCTGCGCGCCGCCTGGGGGTCGCTGGGTTGTCGGCCGACGGGGCGGGGTTGGAGGACGCGCTTCGTGCTGCGATGCGAGAGAACCCGCGCAACAGGCGGTTCCGGGGGCCTATTGCGCGGCTTGCCAGCGCCGCCTTCGGCGACGGTCCCGCCGGGCGGCTGGCCCGGCTCCGGCTCGACCGGATCGCGGATCTCGAAGACTTGAAGCGCCGCCTCGGCCGGCCACGCATGATCCTCTGTCTCGGCAGCGGCCCCTCGTCGAACGACCCGGCGGCGTTGGCGGCCGCGGCGGAGGCCGACGCCGTGTTTCGCGTCAAGCATCGCTGGCTCGACGAAGGGCGCATTCGGCGCGCGGACGTCGTCTTCACCGGCGCATCGGAAACCGCGCGTCGACTGCCGGAAGCCATTCTGATGGCGCAGGACCGTCGGGCGGCCGCACGGATCTTCCGGGACCGGTTCTGGCGGCTGCGGCGCGAGCGCCTGCGGCTCGGCGTCGTCGCTGATGTCGCGCCCGGGTTTTCGGGCGTCTTTCCGGATGGCGCGCGCCTCACCAACGGCGCCGCCATGCTCTCGACGGCGGTGGCGCTGGAGCCTGAAAAGCTGGTTGTCGCGGGCGTCGATCTCTATGCACATCCCGACGGGGCCTATCCCGGCGATCGCAGGACGGCCAACGCCTACGCGCCGGCGCATGACGCGGCGCGGGAACGGGCGCATGCGCTCGCCATGTTGGAGGTCCAGTTCCGGCGTCGCGGACCTGCGGGCCTGGAGGTCATCGGTCCGCTGGCCGCGCTCGCGGCGGCGGAGTTCGGGGAAGAGACGGCATGTCCATCCTATCTTTCGGCAGCGTCACCTGGGATGTAGCCGCCTACGCGGCGCGACTGCCAAAACCCGGCGAGACGCTGCTCGGCGACGGCTATGCGGCGGGCCTTGGCGGCAAGGGCGCCAACCAGGCCGTCGCG
>DAINCG010000182.1:0-2380 GCA_036732525.1 Pseudomonadota bacterium
GACCTGCCGGCGAAGACATGCGCCGTTTGCGGCAAACCGTTTGTCTGGCGGCGGAAGTGGTCGAGGGTCTGGAACGACGTGCTCTACTGCTCCGAGCGGTGTCGCAGGCGCCGAAGCGACGCCTAACGGGAATACTTCCAGACCGTGGTGCGCGACACCCCGAGCAGCCGCGCTGCTTCGCTCTGATTGCCGTTTGTCTGTCGGAGAGCGGCGCGCACCCGGTCCCGAACCGCGGACTTCGCCGCCTCGCCCAGCGCGCCTGCCGCCATATCCGCGACCTTATAGTCGTCGAGCCGGCCTTCCGGGAAAATGTCGTCGATGTCGATCTCCGGCCCGTCGGCAAGCACGACCGCGCGCGCGAGCCGGTTTCGCAGTTCACGCACGTTGCCCGGCCAATTGTATGTGGCGAGAGCGTCGGCAGCGCTTTGCGAAATGCGCTTCGCCGGCCCGTGAACCCTGGCGTTGGCCTCGCCCAGCAATCTCTCGGTGAGGTCCGGAAGGTCTTCGGGTCGGTCGCGCAGGGGCGGGATCGTCAGCTCCAACACATTGACCCGGTAATACAGGTCTTCACGAAATCGGCCGTCCGCCATGCGGGCTTCCAGATCGGCATGCGTCGCGGCGATGACCCGGCCGTCGAAGCGCCGGTCGGCCTCGCCGCCAAGAGGCAGAAACGCGCGCTCTTGCAGCAGACGGAGCAGCTTGGCCTGGAGGTCCGGCGCCAGCTCCGCGATTTCGTCCAGGAACAGCACGCCGTCGCCCGCCTGCTCGACCAGCCCGGTCCTTCGGCTCGTCGCCCCGGTAAAGGCGCCTTTCTCGTGCCCGAAGAGGGTGCTTTCCATCAGATCGGCCGGGATGGCGGCGCAGTTCACGGCGACGAACGGCGCGGCCGGATTGAGGCCGAGTTCGTGCAGGCGCCGCGCCGCCACTTCCTTGCCGACGCCCGTTTCGCCGCGCAGCAAGACCGGCAGGTCCGTGCGGGCAAACTTCGCAAGCGCCATGTCGACGGCGCGCATCGCCTGCGAGACATACGCAGGCGCCGCTTCCGGCCGCCCCTCATGCACGAGGGCGCGCGAGTCCGCTGCCGCCTCGGTTCGGGCGGCCATCTCCAATCTCTCGACCAGCGCGTCCACATCGACCGGCTTGGTCAGGTAGTCGCGCGCGCCCGCCTTCATCAGGCGAACCGCCTGGTCGATCTCGCCGTGCGCGGTCATGAAGTAGAAGGGGATCAGCCCGCCCGCATCGGTC
Source organism: Pseudomonadota bacterium (assembly GCA_036732525.1). Classification (GTDB taxonomy): domain Bacteria; phylum Pseudomonadota; class Alphaproteobacteria; order Bin95; family Bin95; genus VMCJ01. The sequence goes on from DAINCG010000182.1 coordinate 1,246, forward strand.
ATCCGGCGGAACACCGTTTCGCCGTTCATGTCGGGCAGACGAATGTCGCTCAGGACGACGTTCGGCGCTTTCCGGGCAAGCTCCGCAAGCGCCTGCGCGCCAGTCTCGACAAGCCGCGGCGCGAAGCCCTCCAGCTTCAGGCGTTGCAGGAGGGACGGCCCGAGCACGGGGTCGTCTTCGATGATGAGCACCTGAAGCGGATCAGACATCCGCGCCCTCCACCGGGATCGTAATCGTGACCTCCGTCCCGGCGCCGTCCAAGGATCGAACCGAAGCCCGGCCTTCGAGCCGATCCAACAATCCGACGATGACGTCGATGCCGATGCGCCTGCCGGCCCCGTCCGGCGCCGCGCCGCCCGTCAGTCGCTGCGCGTGGCCGGACGCCATTCCGCCGCCCTCGTCCCGGATCACGCACCGAAGCTCCCTGCCGGCCATGTGCGCGTCCAGGCTTACCTTTCCGTTCGGCGGCGTCACCGCGCACGCGTTCAGCACCAGATTCAGGATGACCTGGCGGGCGCCCGCGGCGGCGACGGACAGCGTATCCGGCAGGTCGACGGACCAGTCGAGGCGCACCCCGGCCTTCTCCGCCGCCGGCAGCGCCAAGCGTCGCAGATCTGCGAAGTCGACGGGGGTCAGGCGGCGCTCTTCGTCCGGTCGATAAAGGTTGAGCGTGCTGGTTACGATCTTGTCCAATGCCGCGATGCCGCGCTCCAAGAATTCCAGGCTTTCCTCACGAACCGACCGGTCATCGCCGAACCGCTTCAATGTCGAGACGGCCGTCGCCAGCCCGCCGAGCGGATTCCGCACCTCATGCGCAATGGTGGCGGACAGCCGGCCCAGAGCGGCCGCCTGCTCGCGCTCCGCAAGGTCGTCGCGCAGGCGTTCGCGCTCGCGCACCGATTCGACCAGATCATTATAGGCCCGAAACAGCTCCCGTTCCCGGGTATCGGCGCCTTCGAGCGCGGACTTGGGCGCAGGTTTCGGACGTCCGCCGGTCGAAGCGGCCAGGGTATCCAACAGGGCGTCAAGGCGCCGGTTCATGCGCCTGAGCGCCCAGTACGCGAAGATCCCGCAAACCGTCGCCAGAAGCAGGTCGATGGCGACGACGACGATCGTCAGCCGATTGCGCGATACC
>DAINCG010000182.1:2459-5976 GCA_036732525.1 Pseudomonadota bacterium
CGGAGATATCGAGACCCGCGACCAACACACGCCCGGGGGCGGCCTCGCGATGCTCCGCCCAGGCGAGCCGCGCGCTCCGATCCAGATAGAATCCCTCCGACAGCGCGCGCCGGGCGCTTTCGATCGAAAGGCTCTCGTCGCCGGCCCGCGCCGCGAGCGCGCCGTCTCCGTCGAAGACGAACAGCGTACGCTCGACGATGCCTTCATGCTTGGCGACGACCTGTTCGAACCGCGCTCGCACGCCGTCCAAATTGCCGGCGTCGAGCAGCGGGGCGATGCTCTCCGCAATGCCGGCAAGATACACCTTGCTCAGGCGTTCGATCTGTCGATCCGCCTGCTCGCGCGCCACGGTGAGCGCGACCTGCGTCGTTCCCACGGCGACCGCGAACACGATCAAAGCTGCGGCGAGCGGCGCCCTGAGCGTCGGCGAAATCAAGGCATAGAGACGGCCAATCGGAAGCATGCTCGCCCAATTCAGCGTGAAACCGAAACGGCATCGAAACGCTTCAGCCCTAGATGAGCAAGACGAGCGGCGCCGTCGCCCCGGCAATCTCGTGCGCGTCTTCCCGAACCCGGCTGAACCAGCCGGCGCGCCCGCTGAGCTTCGTCATCACGACCATATCCATCGGCCGCAGGCGTTCGACGATGAAGTGCTCGTCGGCCAGCAGGTCCAAGGGCGTCGACACCTCGACCTTGCGGCCGTGCGCCTCAAGGAGATCGACCAGCTCGTAGCACTGCGCCTTGACGACATCGTCGTCGACGCCGATCGGCATGATCGTCACGTCCGCCTGGGTCAGAAGGCCGCTGCGAATGAAGTTGCTCGCGAGCCGGCGGCAATTCGGGTCGCGATCGACCAGGATGGCCGCCCGCCCGAAACCCGAAGGACGGCGCGCGACGCGCAGAACCGGAACGGTGTGGCCCGCCGCAATCGTCGCGGCGATTTCGCGGTCCGGGCGCGCCGCCTCTCCGGCGGCGTCGATCCCGGCCGGGACGACCACGAGATCCGAACTCGAGGCGGCCACGGTCAGGTCGTAGAGGTCGCCTTCGACGTGCCGCGCGTCCGCCGGGACGCTGGCTTTGGCGGCAAGGTCGTTGAACGCCGCCAGCGCTTCCGAAGCGCGCTCACGCATACGCTGGCGCGTACGTTCGGCGAGCCAGGCCGCCCAATAGGCCCCGCCGGCGGGGATCGCCTGCCGCTTGAAGCCGGCCGTCGCCTCGATCGCAGTCAACCCGGTGACGGCGGCTCCGGCGCCGCCGGCAAAGTCGAACGCGACGGAAAGCGCGTCATCCTGGACTTTGCCGCCCATCAGCCAGACGGTTATCCGCTTGAGAGCTCGCGCATCCGGGGACGCGCCGGGATTGAGGAACCTGTCAGAGCGGAACTGTTCGACTGCACTCATGCTTCCCTCCTGGGTTTGGCCCTTTTCGCGGCTGCGGCGGCGAATGGTTCGGGCCGGGTCGATATCGAAGACATTGCGGGGCAACACGCCGGCGAGCGCGTCCCGGATGGTCGTTGGGCTGATCGGCGCGCCGGCGATGTAGGCCGCGCGGCCGAGCACGTGGGATGCGATCGGCGCCGTCGCGCAGAGGAAGAGCAGCCCGGTCAGGCCGGTGATCGCGGCGAGGGGCGTGCCGAAGGCGATGCCGACGCCGAGCATCACGAGGCCGGCGCCGACGACGCCGGCCTTTGTCGCCGCGTGCATGCGCATGAACGGATCGGTCAGCCGGATCAGGCCGAGACCGGCGAAGCCGATAATCGCGCTGCCGACAAGAAAGATGGCGGCGCCGAGCGCCTCGAGGATTGCGGGAGCCTCCATCGTCACGACTCCTCGCCAATGGGTCGGGAGGGCGTCGCGCCGCTCGTTCGCTCGAGCAGTCCGGCGAATGCGACCGCCGCGAGGAATGCGACGATCGCGATGCCGAAAGCGACGTCGAGAAAGCCGCGATGGCCCGCGAACGCGGCCGTCAAGGCCGCCGCGGCGATTCCGATCAGTCCGAGCATGTCGATCGCGATGACACGGTCGACGGTCGACGGCCCGCGCACCACGCGCCAGACGACGCCGGCGAGACCGATGGCGACGAAAACCGCCGCGATCGAAGCGGCAATCTCCAAGAAGCTCATGGCATTACCCTCCTGACGCTTCGCTCAAGCGTCGCCTTGAGCGCGGCCTTGGCCGCTTCCGGATCGGCTGCGTCGAGCGCGTGGACGTAGAGCGTTCGCTTGTCTTCCGAGACCTCGAGCGAGGTCGTTCCGGGCGTCAGCGTCACCATGTCGGCGAAGAGCGTCGTGCCGACGTCCGACCGGACGTCGAGCGGCACCGCGATGATCGCCGGCTTGAGGCGGCTGCGATCGCTGAGCACGGCGCCGATCGTGTCGATGGTGGCGCTGGCCAACTCGCGCGCGAAGCCGCCCGCCAGCAAGGTCCATCCGTATGCAAGGCGCAGCGATCTCATCGGTCGAGCTCCAGCTTGGCGAAGGATTGCGGCGGATCGACCGGACCGAGGACGGCGGCGACGTAGGCGTCCTTGTTGAGCAGCGCCTCCCCCGCCTGGATCGCGACAGCGGCGAAAGGCTCCGTCCAAAGACCGATCGTCATGGTGACCGCCGCGAGTACGATCACCGGCACGTAGCCGAAGATGCGCTCACGTCGCGTCCAGGGGACGGCGGCGGCGCCCTCGGGCGCGGCCTTCCAGAACGCCTCGTTCCAGATCTTGGTCATCGAATAGAGCGTGAGGACGGCGACCAGCAGCGCCGCGCCCGCCATCAGATAGGCTTCCGCTTCGAGGCCCGACTGGATGACGACCAGCTTGCTCCAGAAGCCGGAGAACGGCGGGATGCCGGCCAGAGACAGCGCGGGAATGAGGAACAGGACGGCGAGCAGCGGTCGCGCGACCCAAAGCCCGCCGATGCGCGCCAGCGCGAAGGAGCCGCTTTCCTGCCGGATCACGCCCGCGATCAGGAACAGGTTCGCCTTCACCACAATGTGGTGGATCAGGTAGAGCACGCTGCCGGCGAGCGCGAGCGGGGTCAGCAGCGCGACGCCGACCAGCATGTAGCCGATCTGGCTGATGATATGGAACGACAGGATCTTGCGGACGTCGCTCTGGGCGGCGGCGCCCAGAACGCCGCCGATCATCGTGAAGATCGCCACGGCCGCCAGGATCGGACCGAAATATCCGCCGTCATGGGCGAAGACGAGCGTGAAGACCCGGATGATCGCGTAGACGCCCACCTTGGTCAGCAGTGCGGCGAAAATCGCGGCCACGGGCATGGACGCCGTGTGATAGGCGGCCGGCAGCCAGTTGAACACCGGAAAGACGGCGGCCTTCGCGCCGAACGCGACGAGCAGCAGCATGCCAACGGCGGCGAGCGCGCCCTGGTTCTCCACGGTCGGCGCGACGCGGGCCAGGTCGGCCAGATTGAGCGTGCCGGTCAGGCCGTACATCAGCCCGATCGCGACCAGGAAGAAAGTCGTCCCGACCAGGTTCAGCAGGACGTAGCGAACGCCGCCGTCGA
>DAINCG010000182.1:6022-7528 GCA_036732525.1 Pseudomonadota bacterium
TGCTCTTTGGTGCGGTCGAGCACCAGGAGGCCGAAGGAGGCGATCAGCATGACCTCGAACCAGACATAAAGATTGAACAGGTCGCCCGTGGAGAACGCGCCGCAGACGCCAAGCAATAGGCTGTGAAACAGCGGCTGGAAGCCGGCGCGGTCCCGCTCCGCGGCGCCGGGCCCCATGCCGTAGACCGCCACGGCGACCGCCATCAGGCCGGTGATCGCGAGCATGATGGCCGAGAGGCCGTCGACGACGATCGCAATACCGAACGGCGGCGCCCAACCGCCCATCCCGCTCGCGAGTACGGCGCCGTCCGCGACTTCGATGAGAAGCGCGATCGACGCGCCGAGCAGCGCCGCGGCGCCCGCAAGGCCGATCCAGCGCTGCAGCGCCGGCGCCTTCCAGAAGAGCGCCGCGAGGCAGGCCGTCGACAGCGGGATCAGGATCGGGGCGATCAGAAGCGTGTTCATCAGGCGGCCTCGCGGATGGGGGTCTTGGCGGGCGCGATCTCTTCAGGACCTTCGGCGGCGGTCATGTCTTCAGAGCGCGCCGTGCCGAGCGCCTCGTTCGCCTTCACGACGAGCGCGAGCGCGAACGCCGCGAGGCCGAAGCCGATGACGATGGCGGTGAGGATGAGCGCCTGCGGCAGCGGGTTCGCCGCGGCTTCGACCAGGACGCCGCCGCCGCTGGGAACGAGGGGTGGCGCCATCGACCCGATCCGGCCCGCGGCGAGGATCGAGAGATTGGCGGCCGTGCCGAGCAGAATGAATCCGATCAAGCAGCGCGGCAGGTCCCGCGCCAGAAAGAGATAGGCCGAGGCCGCGACCAGAAGACCGATAGCGATTGCGAACAATGGCTCCACGACGGGGCTCCTCAGGTGCGGGGGGGCTTCTGCGGGGCGGCCGGAGCGGCCGTCTGGTCCTGCCAGCGCAGCAGGGCGAGGAAGATTGTCGAGGCGACGCCGACCACGGTGACGTAGACCCCAATGTCGAAGACCAGCGTGGTTCCGATCGGCAGCACGACGCCAATGTCCGGGAAGGACCAGAGGTGCGTCAGAAACGCCTCGCCCGAGAGCAGACCCGGCAGGCCGCTCAGAGCGGCGAGCAGGACGCCGCCGGCAGCGAGGCCGATCGGCGGCAAGCGTAGCGCCCGTTCCGCGGCGTCGGCGCCGCGCGCGACGGCGAAGAACAGCACGCCGCAGGCCGCGATCAGGCCGCCGACGAAGCCGCCGCCGGGCTCGTTGTGGCCGCGCAGCAGCACGTAAAGCGACACGGCCAGCGGCAACCACAGCAAAAGCGGCGCCGAGGTGCGCAGGATGAGGGACGGCTTCATGGATCAAGCTCCCGTATTCGACGGCCGCGCCGCGCGCAGCAGCGCGGCGATGGCGATGGCGGCGATGGCGAGGACGGCGATCTCGCCGAGCGTGTCGAGCGCGCGGAAGTCGACCAGAATGACGTTCACGACGTTGCGGCCGTGCGCTTCGGCGTAGCTGTTCGCGCCGAACCAGTCGCT
>DAINCG010000182.1:7560-9035 GCA_036732525.1 Pseudomonadota bacterium
CCCCGCCGAGGCCGAGGGCGACCAGGCCGTCCTTCCATTTGCGGCTCGCCGTCCGATCGTCCCGGCTGCGGATCGGCAACCGGATAAGCGCGGCGGCCAGGATGGCGACGAGAAGCGTCTCGACGGCGAACTGGGTCAGCGCCACGTCCGGCGCGCCGAACGTCAGAAACACAAGGGCGGCCGCGAAGCCGACGAGGCCGGTCGCGATCACCGCGGCGATCGTCGAACGCGCGAACGCGGCGGCCGCCGCGCCGACAAGAAGCAGCACGAACGCGAAGGCGCGGGCGTCGAGGTCAATCCACGCGTCAACGCCGGGCGCGGCGAAGCCGTCGCGCAGCGCCAGCGTCCCGGCGACGCCGACGGCGGTCACCAGAAAGAGCGTGCGCAGATAGCCGGCGAGGTCGCCATGCTGCATGCGCTTCGCCGCGCTTTCGCAGCACGCGATCATCGCCTGGAGGCCGGCCTCGTACCAACGCGTCGGACCCAGACGGTCGAACAGCCGGGACCTGCCCAAGGTGGGGTTCAGGCGCGTCCACGCGACATAGAGGACGAGGCCGGTCGCGACCGTCGCAAGGCTCAACAGGAAGACGACGTTGAAGCCGTGCCAGAGCTTCAGGTGCACGTCCGCCGCCTTGAACATCATCGAAGACGCCGCGGATTCGACCAGCGGGCCGCCGATCAGGCTTGGCCAGGCGCCGGCGGCCAGTCCAAGCACGGCGAGGAGCGCGGGACCCGCATACATTCTGACGCTGGGATCGTGCGGGGGCTTCGGCGTCGGCTTGCGGTCGCCGAAGAACAGCCGGATCGACAGCACGCCGGCGATCGCGACCATGATCGCATTGGCCGCGAAACCGCCGGCCAGCATGATCTCGGTCCCGATGACGGCTTCGAGCTTCGATTCATACAGCAGTTCCTTGCCGACGAACCCGATGAAGGGCGGCAGGCCCGCCATCGAGAACCCGGCCAACAGCGCGATGCCGGCCGTGATCGGCATGGCGCGGGCCAGCCCCGAAAGGCGCGTGAGATCGCGCACGCCGGTTTCGTGGTCGACGATCCCGGCCAGCATGAAGAACGCGGCCTTGTAGAGGGCGTGGACGATCAGGAACGTCATCGCCGCGGTCGCGGCCACGTCGGGCGTCAGCCCGATCAGCAGGGTCAAGGTGCCGAGCGCCGTAACCGTCGTATAGGCGAGCACCGCCTTGAGGTCGGTTTCGCGGAGTGCCAGCACCGCGCCAATCACCGCCGTCGCGAGGCCGATCCAGGTCAGCGTCGCTTCCCAGAGCGGGACCTCGCCGTAGACCGGATCAAGCCGGGCGAGGAGATAGACGCCGAGCTTGACCATCGTCGCCGAGTGCAGATAGGCGCTTACCGGGGTCGGCGCCGCCATCGCGGCCGCCAGCCAGAAATGAAACGGCGCCTGCGCCGACCTCGTCCTGCAGCCGCCTGATCATGTATTGCTGGAAGTCGACGACGCG
>DAINCG010000183.1:0-2165 GCA_036732525.1 Pseudomonadota bacterium
CACGCCCCAGGACGCCCGAAGCTTCTTCACCGCGTGCGGCTATGAACCGGAATGACCCGAATCCGCTCTAATTATTTGATGTCGATCAGCTTATCCCGACTTTGGCGATACCGCCAAAGTCGGGGCTAATCTAGCGCGAGATGTGGAACTGTCCGTCGCCGATTTGTCTGACTTGATCCGGCGCGTCTAGCCCGATCACTCCCGCGAGGTCGCGAATTCGACGCATCACCTCATCTGCATCGATGTCCGGGAAAATGCGGCGCTGGAACCGACTGGGCCGCCAGCGTCGGCGGAAGAGCCAGCCGGGCTTCCAGAGATCGCCGCTTGCCGGCGCTGTCAGGCCAAGGCGCTCCGTGACGAAGTTCGCGATTCGCTCGGCTGCGAAGGGTCCGGTCTGGCCCGCGAAGAAGCGTTCGAATGTCTGGCGCTGTCTGGCGCGTTCGGCCGGGTCCGCGTCGCCGTCGAGTATGCGGCGCGCCGCGGCGATCACATTGTCTTCGTCCGTTGCGACCGTCGAAAGCGCGCCTGAGAGAAAATAGGTATGCAGCGGCGAGGGGATCGTCTGGTAGCAGATCGACGGCAGGTCGAGCGCGAATGCCTCAGTCGCCGTCGTACAACTGGTGTGCACGAGAAGGTCGGCGGCCGAAAGCCAGGCGGCGGCTGGGCCTTCGCGGACGATGTGGACGTTCGCGACGCCGCCGAGCGTCGCCTCGTAAGGCTCCAGCTTTTCCGTCGGGTGCGGCCGGAGCACGATCTTACGATTCGGAAAACTCTCCGCAAGCCGGCGAGCGAGGCCTGGCGCGGCGGCGAAATTCGCGCTTTCGAAGGCCTTCAGATCGTCGACGAAAGCGCGGTCGTCGGCGCGGTCGAGGTCGATCCGGCCGTCACGCACCAGCGCGCGGATCAGGCCGTCCGCCGTGTTCTTTGCCGAGTTCACGAGGCCGATGTTCGTGTTGATCAGGATGAACCGGCCGTATTCCGCGCGAATGGCCCGCGCGTCGGCGGCATAGACCGCGCGCAATTCCGGCCGCAGGAAGTCCCAGCGCGGGTTGCCGGTGACGACCAGCTTGTCGGCATGGTCGGGATAGCTGCGGCGCATGGCGGCCTCGTGCTCCCCGCCGAGGCAGAAGATCGCCTCGCAGGCTTCCACCGATCGCGGATTGACCCAGCGGAGCCGCTGGCTGCCGTCGCCAAGCCCTGGCATCTCCTCGTCGATCGCGGAAATTCCATGCCCGAGCCTCCGGATTCGCTGCATCTGCTTGGCGTCGCCGGGTGTGAGCGTCTTGAAGATCCAGTAGCCCTTCGGCATCGCGCGGGCGTTCTTCTGCAACAGCCATTTCTGGCCGAGAACGACCTCTAGGCCGGCGCGGACGGCGAACAACGCGATCAGAAGGCGCGAATCCAGTTCGCGCGACGCGATCTCCATCGGAAGGTACAGGATCGGCGAAAGATCGGCGGCTCGCGGCAAGACGGACATTCCCCAGTGCGACATCCCGGCGTTGGCTAAGATCGCAAATCCGGGCCAAGTTGATCGATATCATAGGCGCAGCGCATGGACCGCCGCGTCACCTGAGCGAGCCACACTCTCGGCGGCGAATCCGTAGGGCGCGCTTGCAACATCACCCCGACTTTGATCTAGATCACGGCCATTCTTTACGCAACGCGCAAAGAATTGGACGGATTCGTGCGTTCGGCGCCACGCCGCACGCGGGAGGTGCAACCGGAGAGGCCGCGCCCGGATGTCGAAATTGCTTTTTCGCTGTCTGCCGTTCGACATGGCAGTCCGGCGTTTGGTCGGACGGGCTGTCGCCGGGGAGACGAAGACGGGGCGGCCGACCCTGCTGTGCATGAACCGGGCGGTATTCGCCAGTGACCTTGCGGCGATGGCCGGACGAGTCGATCTGAACTTCGTGGCCATTCGCGCGGCCGAGTTCGAGGCGATCATGAGCCGGTTCGTTCCGCGTCGCGACCAGGTTCAGACCTACTTCCAACGAGCCTACGACGCTAGCCCCGCGGATCGACGAGATCGCCTGCGCGCCGCCGCCAGCGCCATATTGAAGGCTATTCACGCTCGCCATCCCTTCGATGCGGTCGTCGTCGGCAATACGGACTACTGGCAGGACGCGCCGCTGATGGAAGCGACGCGCGAGATGGGTGTTCCGTTT
>DAINCG010000183.1:2175-2863 GCA_036732525.1 Pseudomonadota bacterium
CTACGCCGTGCCTGAGACGCAGACCTGGATGATGCGTCACATCGAAGACAGCGGTTACGTCTTCCGTGGCGACGGCGTCGCCGTTGCTTCGGACATCACGCGCGACGTGTTTCTAAGTACCGGCGCTTATTCCGACGACGCGGTGACGACCGTCGGATGGCCGCGCTTCGATAGCTGGCGCGACCCGAACCCCCACGGGCCGACCGACCGCGATCTGATCACGCTCGTCTCCTATCATGAACCGCTCTATCTTGGACCCGAGAACTACCGTGATGTCCTGCACGCCTTCGTTTCGGCTGCGCGGGCGTCCGGCGAGCCCGGCCGCTTTGTCATAAAGCTGAAAAAGCTCGCCCACTTGAAAGCGGTGCTTTCGATCTGCCCGGCAATGCTGACGTCGCGGATCCGCATCGTCGCCCGACAGCCGCTCGACGAGTTGCTGCGGCAGTCGCGCATGGTGATTGGCTACAACACGACCGGCGTCCTCGAAGGCTACCTGACTGACGCCGCCGTCGTCGTCCCATGGTGGAAGGACGCCGTCCGGCCGCCCGACGATACCTTGATCTCGAAGCAATCGCCCGAAGACCGTCTCGTCACCCATTTTCCGGAGACGCCGCAAGCGTTCCGGACGCTGTTGGATCAGGCGGTGCGGGCGCCTTTGCCCGTGCTTGGCACGCCGGCGGAGCGGCGG
>DAINCG010000183.1:2931-4231 GCA_036732525.1 Pseudomonadota bacterium
GCGTTCGTGCGTTCGCACATCGCCCGCGTCAGCCGAGCAGGTCCCAACTGACCGGCGTGCCGGCCTTCGCGGCCTTGGCTAGCTTGCGGCCGAGCACCTGGTCCAGGAAGCCCGGCGCCAGGCCGTAGCCAGGCCGGATCGCGCGCACGTTCTCCGCCGTCAGCGCTTCGCCCGCCCGCACGTCCCGGCTGATGTAGAGGGACCGGCGGAAGGCGAGCGACTTCGCCTCGTCGGGCGACGTCGTCCCGTAGTTCACCTGGCCGAGCGATTGCCAGGCGCGTTCCGTCTCGACGACCAGGGCCTTCAGCTCCTCGGGCTCCAGCGAGAAGGCCGAATCGACGCCGCCGTCGGCGCGGCGCAGCGTGAAGTGCTTCTCGATCACCGTCGCGCCGTGGGCGACGCTGGCGCACGGCACGCCGATCCCCATGGTGTGGTCAGAAAGCCCGACCTCGCAGCCGAAGGTCTGCCGCATGTTCGGGATGGTCAGCACATTCGCGTCCGCCGGCGTCGACGGATAGGCGCTGGTGCACTTCAAGAGAATGATGTCGTCGCAGCCGGCGGCGCGGGCGGCGGCGACGGTCTCGCCGATTTCGGCGACGCTCGCCATGCCGGTCGAGACGATCATCGGCTTGCCGGTCGCGGCGACCTTCCGGACGAGCGGGATGTCGGTCATCTCGAAGGAGGCGATCTTGTAGCAGGCGGCGTCCAGCCCCTCCAGGAAGTCGACGGCGGTGTCGTCGAAGGGCGTGCTGAAGGGGATCATGCCGTGGTCGCGGGCCCGCTCGAAGATCGGCCCGTGCCAGTCCCAGGGCGTGTGCGCCTCCTCGTAGAGGTCGTAGAGGCTGCGGCCGGCCCAGAGGCTGTTCGGGTCCTCGATCACGAACGCGCCCTCTCGGATCGGCAGCGTCATGGTGTCGGCCGTGTAGGTCTGCAGCTTGAGGGCATGGGCGCCGGCGTCCGCGGCCGCGTCGACCAGGGCAAGCGCCCGGTCGAGCGAGTGGTTGTGGTTGCCGGACATCTCGGCGATGACGAACGGCGGATGGTCGAGGCCGATCTTGCGGCCGGCGATTTCGATGGTCTTGCTCAAGGCCTTCGCTCCACTGGCTTTTCGAACAGGCCGTCCGCGCCTCGCCGGTCGTAGCCGCAAGAGAGGAACAGCGCTTCCGACGCCTGGTTGCCGGCAAGCACGCGGGCGACGATCGCCTGCAACTCCGGACGGCGCTCGCCGAGCCATGCTTCCGCGGACAGCAGCAGGTTCGGCCCGAGGCCGGAGCCGAGCCGCGGCGGCGTCAAGTATATC
>DAINCG010000183.1:4241-8475 GCA_036732525.1 Pseudomonadota bacterium
ACTTCGGCTTCGGCGCCCCGGCGGTCGAACCGGACGACGCCGAGCGGACCGTCTGGGGCCTCGCCGACCAGCAGATCGCGGTCCGGGTCCGCCTGCACCCGATCGAACCAGACCCGGTGCGTATCGAAGTCGAAGGCGCCTGAATTGGTCGAACCGCCGCGGACGCGCGGATCGTTTCGCCAGGCGTGCATCGGCGCGCAATCGGCATCCTCCGCCGGACGGATCGAAATCGGCGGCCCGGCGATGCGCCGAACGATCCGGGCGGCGCCCTGGCCGTCGACCGCCTTTCGGCCCGCCGTCGCCAGCCGCGCCCGCGTCGCCGGATCGCTCGCCAGCGCCAGCACCGCCGCCGCGAGATCGCCGTCCGACATGCGCTGCCCGTCCAGCTTCAGCACGACGCCGGCGCGCGCCGCCTCTGTCACTTGTTCGCGCTGGTTCTCCGCGACGATGACGGCGATCGAGGGCAACGCCATCGCCGCCCGTTCCCAAAGCATATGCCCGCCCGCGCCGACAGCGAGGTCGGCCGAGGCCATCAGCGCCGCCATCCGGTCGGTGTCGACGTGCGTCTGAAGGCCGAGCGCCGCTGCGCGGGCCTCGATCTCCGGCCGCGCGGCGTTCTGGCCGCCGATCACGATATGGCCCCTGTCGTCGGGGCCCAGGGCCGTGGCCACGGCCTGGAGGGCTCGCAGGGTCATGCCGGCCTGATCAACGCCGCCGAAGGCGATCAGCCAGACGAGGCCGTCGCGTTGGGTGCGGATCGGCTTCGTGCGGAATTCGTCCCTGAGAATGGCGTAGCGCGGGCCGAGCAGCCGTTGCCGGCCGGCGGGCAGCAAAGCCGCATATCGGGCGTAGGGCTCGGCGTTCAGGCTGGGATCGACCAGGAGATCGGCGTCGTGCGCCCGGTCGGCAAGATCATCGAGCGCCGCGACCTTGAGGCCGGCGGCGCGGACGCGGGATTGCCAGGCCCGGTCGATGCCGTAGTGGTCGACCACGATCCAATCGGCGCCGGCTTCGCGTGCGGCCGCGACCGTCGCATCCGCATCTTCGCGCCAGCCGGCCGCGAGCCAGTCGGCGTAGGGCACGTCGGCAGCGCGGTCGCTGTTGTCGCCTTCCGCTGGCGGCAGCGCGACATGGCGCCAGCCCCCGGCGGCGATCCGCGACGCGAGGTTCGGGAACATCTGTCGCGACGCGAAAACTGGCGACGCGCCGGCGCGCTGAAAGGCGCCTGCGAGCGCCAGGCAGCGCATGACGTGGCCGGTTCCGATGACGGGACCGGCGTCGGCGCGGATCAGCACGGCGTTCAAGGCGTCGCGGCCCCCGCCTCGGACCGGATTGCGCGGTACATGTGCTCGGCGCGGCGCCAGTCCTCCTCCGTGTCGATGTCCTGGACGCGCCAGCGCGGCAGGACGACCGGGATGGAGGTCGGCGCGAAGAGCGGCGTGCCGTCCCGCCAGGCCGCGGCGCGGCCCCAATAGAACTGGCCGGCGTCGTGAAACGCCTCTTCCAGGTCCTGGCTCCGCGCGCCGGCGAACTCGGGATGGAAGGGCGCCACGCCGTCGCCCGCACGCTTCAGGGCGCGCTGGATCGGGAAGGCGAAGGTCGTGACGCTGAAGGCGAACGCCTGGGCCGATGCTTCGAGCCGCCGAAATGCCGCGGCAAGGTCGGCCGCCGCCACGAACGGCGCCGTCGCGTAAATGCAACAGGCGAAGTCCGCTGGCTCCTCCGCGTCCGCCAGCCATTCCAGCGCATGTGCGACGACCGGCGCGGTGCCGGTGTGGTCGTCCGAGAGATGCTCCGGGCGCCGGAACGGCGTCTCCGCGCCGAGGTCACGGGCGACGGCGGCGATCTCGTCCGAATCGGTTGAAACGATGACGCGGTCGAACAGGCCGGCGTCCAGGGCCGCCTGGATGGAATAGCCGATGATCGGCCGGCCGAGAAACGGGCGGATGTTCTTCTTCGGAATGCGCTTCGACCCGCCTCTCGCCGGGATCACGGCGACTTTCACGCCAGCGCCTCCCTGAGGCGGGCGACGACCGTGTCCTGTTCGGCGTCCGTCATCGCGGCGAACAGCGGGATCGTGATCGCCTGCTTGTAATAGGCCTCCGCCGCCGGGAAATCGCCCGGCTTGAAGCCGAGGCGCCGGTAGTAGGGCTGCAGGTGGACCGGGATGTAGTGGACGTTGACGCCGATGCCGCCGGCGCGCAGCGCCTCGAAGACTTGCCGCCGATCGTGGCGGATCGTCTGGACGACATAGAGATGCCAGGCGGAGCGGCCGTCATGCGGATGTTCGGGCCGGACCAGCGGCAGGTCGGGCAGAAGTTCGTCGTAGCGTCTGGCGAGGCGGTTGCGGCGCTCGATAAACTCGTCGAGCCGCCGCATCTGGGCGACGCCGAGCCGGGCCTGGATGTCGGTCAGGCGGTAATTGAAGCCGAGCGCGACCATGTCGTAGCGCCAGGGACCTTCGTCCGTCGTCTCCATGAGCGACGGATCGCGGGTGACGCCGTGGCTGCGGAAAAGCTCCATGTCGCGGGCGAGGTCGGGATCGTTGGTCGTCGCCATGCCGCCTTCGCCCGACGTCACGATCTTGACCGGGTGGAAGCTGAAGATGGCGATGTCGGAATGGGCGCAGCCGCCGACGGGCGCGTTCAGATAGGTTCCGCCGACGGCGTGGGACGCGTCCTCGATGACGCGCACGCCATGGGCGCGGGCAAGCTCGCCGATCGCCTGCATGTCGGCCGACCGGCCGGCGAAGTGGACCGGGATGACGGCCTTCGGCAGACGGCCCTGGGCGTCGGCCGCCTTCAGCTTCGCCTCGAAGGCCTGCGGGCACATGTTCAACGTCGCGGGGTCGATATCGACGAAATCCACGTCCGCGCCGCAGTATCGGGCGCAATTGGCCGACGCGACGAAGGTGTTCGGCGTCGTCCAGACGACGTCGCCCGGCCCGACGCCGAGCGCGAGACACGCGACATGCAGGGACGAGGTCGCGCTGGCGAAGCCCGCGCCGACCCGTTCGCGCACCGCGGCTTCGAATTCGCCGACCGCCGGCCCCTGGGTCAGGAATGGCGAGCGCAGCGTCTCGACGACGGCGGCCACGTCCTCGTCGGAGATGTCCTGGCGGCCGTAGGGGATCATAGGCCCGCCATCTTGTTGTATTCGAGGATCTCCTCGCGCTTCAGAAAGTGCGGATTGCCGCCCGAGTCGTACTGGAATCCGCCGTCGACCTTGCGGCCCGTCTCGCCGAGCGCGTTCTTCGTGTAGTCGCCGAGCGCGGTTTGGAAGGTGATCGCGGGCGAGATGACGAAATGGTCGTCGAACTCGACCGTCAGATGGGAATCGTCGGCCGGGCACATGATCTCGTGAATCTTTTCGCCCGGACGGATGCCGACCAGCTTGTGCGGCAGATCGGGCGCCATGGCCCGGGCGAGATCGACGACGCGGACAGAGGGGATGCGCGGCACGAAGATCTCGCCGCCCTGCATCCGGCCGAAGTTCTTCAGGACGAAGTCGACGCCCTGCTGCAGCGTGATCCAGAAGCGCGTCATGCGCTCGTCGGTGATCGGCAGATGGTCGGCGCCTTCCTCGATCATGCTCTTGAAGTAGGGGGCCACGGACCCGCGCGAGCCGACGACATTGCCGTAGCGGACGACGGCGAAACGGGTGCGCGCGCGCCCGGCCATGTTGTTCGCCGCGACGAACAGCTTGTCGGAGGCGAGCTTGGTGGCGCCGTAGAGGTTGATCGGGTTCGCCGCCTTGTCGGTCGAGAGCGCAATGACCTTTTCGACCTCGTTGTCGATCGCCGCGAGGATGACGTTCTCGGCCCCGTGGATGTTGGTCTTGATGCATTCCATGGGGTTGTATTCGGCGGCCGGCACCTGCTTCAGCGCGGCGGCGTGGATGACATAATCGATGCCGCGCATCGCCTGCCGCACCCGTTCCCGGTCCCGGACGTCGCCGATGAAATAGCGCAGCGGCGCCTCATTGAATTCGCGCGCCATGTCGAACTGCTTCAACTCGTCCCGCGAAAAGACGACGAGACGCTCCGGGCGATAGTGCGCCAGCAGAGTTTTGACGTACTTCTTGCCGAACGAGCCTGTGCCGCCGGTGATCAGAATGGACTTGCCGTCGAACATCTTGAATTCCTGAAGGGCGGTCAGTCGTCGACCGATTCCGAACCTTGGTATTTCAGCACGGAGAGGAAATCGACGATTTCCTTCCGCACCTGTGGATTATC
>DAINCG010000183.1:8518-8980 GCA_036732525.1 Pseudomonadota bacterium
GGTCGTGTCCGGCGCCGCGCCCGCGGGATCGGCGAGGAAGCGGTCGAGCGCCTCCGGGGTCCAGCGGTCGGTGAAGCGGCCGAGCGCGCCGGAATAGGCGGCGCCCGGCTGCGCGCCCGGGGGGCGGCCGACGACGCCCCAGAGCGATATCTTGCCGGCCCGGGGCGCGCCGGGGTCGAAGTCGTGGCAGACGCGGCATTCCTGCAGCGCGTCCCGCGCGTCCGCTGAAAGTTCGGCCGCGGCGGCAACGGCGGGCGAGGGGTCTAGGTCGGCCTTCAGGAAGATAAGCTTGCCCGTATCCGTCCAAAGCACGATCCGTCCGTCATCGAGTTCGGCGATGTCGCGGATGCGGTCGCCGATCTTGATCGGCTCGTCGTAGAGCACATGCTCGCCCTCGAGGCGCAGGCGATGCAGCGTCTCGCCAGCGAGGCTCGAAACCAGCAGGTCGCCATTCCAGATCGG
>DAINCG010000184.1:0-5292 GCA_036732525.1 Pseudomonadota bacterium
ACGGAGGCTGTGCGCGAGCCGGGCGGCGGCGGCCTCATCGATGACGCCGGCCGCGACCGCGGCGCGGAGGTCGTCGGCCTCCAGGTCGGCCATGGCTAGCGACCGTGGAAGACGGGTTTCCGCTTCTCCATGAACGCCTGCTGGCCCTCCGCGTAGTCGACCGAATCCGCCGCCTCCGCCCTGAGCGCCTCGTATTCCGCAGCGATCTCGGCGGCGGCGCCGGCCGCGATGGCGTTGATCGCGCGCTTCGCGCCGCGAACCGAGAGCGGCGCCCGCTCCGCAATGTGGCTGGCATAGGCGATGGCGGCGGCGAATGGATCCTCGACGATCTCGTCGAGGAGACCGAGACCGCGCGACGCCTCCGCGTCGAAATAGTCCCCGGAAAAGAGGATGCGCTTCGCGTTCGACGCGCCGACGACCTCGGTCAGCACCTGCGTCTCCTTCAGCGAATAGACGACCGAGAGCCGTGCCGCCGGAATGCCCATACGCACGCTGGCGTCGCCGATGCGGAAATCGCAGGCGACGGCGAGCCCGCAGCCGCCGCCGATGGCCGGGCCCTGGATGGCCGCGATCACCGGCATCGGCGCTTCGTGGATCGCGGTTTCGGCCGCATCGACGTCGCGGGAATATTCGACCGCGGAAGCGGCATTATTGCGGGCGGTCGCGAACTCGCTGATGTCGGCGCCGGCGCAGAAGACGCTGCCCTCTCCCCGCAACACGATGGCGCGGGCGGCCGGGTCCTTCGGCAGCGCCGTGAAGGTTTCGCCCAAGGCCCGCCACATCGCCTGGGTGCAGGCGTTCCGCCGTTCGGGGTGGGAGATCGTGACGACGGCGACGCCGTCGGGGCGAAGGTCGGTCCGAATTTCGGGCATGGCGCGGTTGGGCTTTCTGTTGGAGCGACGATGCGTCTTCGTTGCCAATGGGGGCCAGACATTGTCAACATGAACCCTACCGCAAGCGGAGGCTGAACCCCATGCCCGGCGCCCTCGACGGCCTGAAGGTCATCGACTTCACCAACCACCTTTCCGGCCCCTATTGCGCCATGATCCTGGCGGACCAGGGGGCAGACGTCATCAAGGTCGAACGGCCGGAAACCGGCGACGACCTCCGGCAGAGCCCGCCGCATGTCGCGGGCGAGGGCGCGCCCTTCATGCTCTGGAACCGCAACAAGCGCTCCATGACGCTCGATCTCAAGTCCGCCGACGACCTCGAAATCGCGAAGGACCTGGTCCGGGACGCGGACGTGATGGTCGAGAACTTCCGTCCCGGCGTCGCCGAACGCCTCGGCCTCGGCTACGCGGCGATGGCGGCGCTCAATCCGAAGCTGATCTACTGCTCGATCTCCGGCTTCGGCCAGACCGGACCCTACAGTCCGCGCGGCGGCTTCGACCTGGTCGCCCAGGCGATGTCGGGCCTGATGACGATCAACGGCCCGCCGGAAGGCGGCCCCTACCGCATCCCAATCGCTATCTCCGACGTCGCGGCCGGCATGAATGGCGCGATCGGCGTGCTGACCGCCCTGCAGCATCGGGCGAAGACCGGCGAGGGCCAGCAGGTCGACGTCTCGCTGCTCGATTCGGCGCTCGCCATGTGCGTCTATGAAGCAGCCAACGTCTTCGCCACCGGCCAGAAGCCGGAACGGCTCGGCCAGGGCCATCGCGGCAGCGCGCCCTATCAGATCTTTCCGACCAAGGACGGCTGGTTCGCCCTCGGCGCCTCGCAGCAGCGGTTCTGGCAGGCCACCTGCCGGATCATCGGCGCGGAAGCCCTGCTCGACGACCCGCGCTTCACCGAGAAGAAGGACCGCGTCGCCCGCCAGCAGGAACTGGCCGCCCTGCTCGGCCCCTATTTCGAGAAAGCGACGACGCAACACTGGTTCGAACGCTTCGACGCCGAGAACATTCCCTGCGGCCCGGTGATGAACCACCTGGAGACGCTCGCCGACCCGCATGTCCTGGCCCGCGACATGGTCGCCGCCGTCGATCACCCAAAGGCCGGGCCGGGCAAGACGCTGGGCACGCCGATCAAGCTATCGAAGACGCCGGGCGGCGTGCGCCGGCCGGCGCCGACGCTTGGCCAGCACCACGACGAAATCATGGCCGAACTGCGCGCCCGCCGGCGGAGTGCGGCCGAATGAGCCTCCGGGACGACCTCGCCGAACTCGAAACCCCTTGCCTGTTGCTCGACCGGGACCGTCTCCAGCGGAACGTCGACCGCTTCAACGCCATCGCCGCCGGCCACGGCGTCCGCCTCCGCCCGCACCTGAAGACGCTGAAATGCGTCGAGGCGGCGAAGATGGCGGTCGGACCCGACGGGCCGATCACCGTCTCGACGCTGGCGGAGGCGGAACATTTCGCGCGTGCCGGCTACCGGGACATCCTCTACGCCGTCGGCATGGCGCCGGCGAAGCTCGCCCGCGTGCGCCGCATCCGGGAGGAATTGGGCGCGCGGCTCATCATCCTGACCGACTCGACCCGTCTCGCCGAAGCGGCGGCGGGCATGGGCCTGGAGTTCCTGGTCGAAGTGGACTGCGGCGACAAGCGCGGCGGCCTGCCGCCCGATTCGCCACATCTCTTGGCGGTCGCCGACGCGATCGCAAGCCTGGGAAACACGCTGCGCGGCGTGCTGACCCATGCCGGCCACAGCTATGGCACGAACGATCTGGCGGAAGTCCAACGGATCGCCGCCGCCGAACGGGACGCCGCCGTCGCCGCGGCCGAGCGGCTGCGCGCGGCCGGTCATGCCGTCGACATCGTCAGCGTCGGCTCGACGCCGACCGTGGCGTTCGGGGAGGACATGACCGGCGTGACGGAGCTTCGCGCCGGGGTCTACATGCCGTTCGATCTGGACCAGATGTCCCGCGGCGTCTGCCAGCCGGACGACCTGGCGCTCTCCGTCCTCGCGACCGTCATCGGCCACAATCGGGAAGCCGGCCGCATTCTGATCGACGCCGGCGGATTGGCGCTTTCGAAGGACGTCAGCGCCCATGGCTTCCTGCCGCGCGCCGGTTTCGGCCTGATCGCGGACGCGGAGACGGCGACGCCGATCGAGGGCCTCGCCGTCGACGCCGTCAGCCAGGAGCACGGCAAGATCGAAGTTTCAGACGCGGCCTGGTTCGATCGGCTGCCGGTCGGCGCCCAGGTCCGCATCCTGCCGAACCACGCCTGCTTCACGGCCGCCGCCTATCCAGGCTATCGCCTGCTGGAAGGCGGCCGACTCGCCGGCGCCTGGAGCCGCGTCAACGGCTGGTGACCCGGCGTCTGAAGTCAGTTGCGGGCGACGAAGGTTTCCGCGGGCGGCAGAACGATCGCCTGCTCTCCCTCTTCGGTCTTCCACTCATATTTGAGGTTGCCATGGCTCATGCCGCCGGCGACGGCGGACAGGCTGGCGTCGTCGAGCTCCATGACGGGATTCTGAAAGTCTGCGGCGCGGTTCTGCGTCATCGTCCTTCTCCCTCTCGGGTGCAGATGAGATGAGGCCTGCAGCACAGGGATTGTAGTGACGCCTGTCACCGACATGCGAACGGCCCCGGCGGACCGAAGTCCCCCGGGGCCGTCCCGCACCGAAGTTGGACGATCGGCTCAGCCGAGCCAGATGTCGTATTCGTTGATGTCGGCGACCGTCAGGCCGGCGAAGGTGATTTCCTGCTCGTCGGTCAGGACCAGCACGGCGCCCGCGTCGGTGTCCTGCAGGTCGAGATTGGCGAAGCCGCCCTCGGCGAGGCCGAAGGTCGAGACGTCGACCACGTCCACGCCGCTCTCGAAGTCCATGATGACATCGTAGCCGTCGCCCCAGAAGAAGGTGAAGGTGTTCGCGCCGGCGCCGCCGTAGACTTCGTCGTTGCCGATATTGCCGACCAGCAAGTCGCAGCCGTCGCCGCCGAACAGGCAGTCGTCGCCGCCGTCGCCGAACAGCTTGT
This sequence comes from Pseudomonadota bacterium, assembly GCA_036732525.1. Lineage (GTDB taxonomy): Bacteria > Pseudomonadota > Alphaproteobacteria > Bin95 > Bin95 > VMCJ01. Next base: position 3,920 of record DAINCG010000184.1, read on the forward strand.
CGTTGCCGTCGCCGCCCTTGAGGATGTCCGATCCGTCGTCGCCGCAGATCAGGTCGTCGCCTTCGCCGCCATCGGCGTAGTCGTCGCCCGTGCCGGTCAGCAGCATGTCGTCGCCGCCGCCGCCATAGAGCTCGTCATTGCCGTAATGGCCGGTGACGAAATCGTTGCCGTCCTCGCCATAGACGAGGTCGTCGCCTTCGCCGGCATGCAGTTCGTCGTCGCCGTCGCCGCCCCAGATGCCGTCGTCCCCGGCGTCGCCGGTGATGAAGTCGTGGCCGCCGCTGCCGTAGATGTTGTCTTCGCCTTCGCCGCCGTGAATGACGTCGTCGCCTTCGCCGCCGTCGAGGGTGTCATGGCCGTCGTCGCCGGTGATGAAGTCGTCGCCCGCGTCGCCGTTGACGACGTCGTCGCCTTCATTGCCGAAGATCGAGTCGTCGTCGTCGCCGCCATAGAGGCAGTCATTGTCGCCGCCGCCGACCAGGCAGTCGTTGCCCGCGTCGCCGACCAGGTAGTCGTCGCCGTCGCCGCCGATCAGCGTGTCGTCGCCGTCGCCGCCGAACAGCTGGTCCGCGCCGCCATTGCCGGCGAGGTGATCGTCGCCTTCGTCGCCGGAGATCACGTCGTCGCCTTCGCCGCCGTGCAGGCTGTCATTGCCGATGCCGCCGGTCAGCATGTCGTTGCCGCGATCGCCGTAGATGGTGTCGTCGCCGGCGTCGCCCGCGACCCAGTCGTCGCCCGCCATGCAGGAAATGACGTCGTCGCCGTCGCCGCCGCCGAACTCATCCTGGTACATGGTCAATTCCAGCCAGTCGTCGCCGGAGAGGTGCGCCGCTTTCCATTCGGCGTCGGTTTCGTACTGGGTCTGCGCTTCGGTGCTCATGATCTTCGATCTCCTAGCTCTGGGTGGGGCGTTGTCGGCAGGACGTCCGACAAGCCAGCGCCAATCGATTTCGTGAGGTATTTATCTCGGATTTTAGGCAATTCCTCTATAGAAAATAGGTATTACCCCCTTCGATACATTTCGTATTCTTGTTTTTGACTTAAATGCGCTCAAGTTATCACTCAAATACAAACCGCTTCGCCGCCGCCTGCAAACTGTGCTAACACCCGCCGCCATGCAGAAACCCATCATCGGCGTCACCGCGGACGCGGAAGCGGCGGGCGGCTACTCGAAGTTGCCCTGGTACGCCTTGCGCCAGAACTACGCCGAGACGGTCGCGGCGGCGGGCGGCTTGCCGTTCGTCCTGCCGCACGAAACCGCGCTGACCGAGGCGTATCTCGATGCGATCGACGCCCTCGTCGTCACCGGGGGGGCCTTCGACGTCGACCCGGCGCTGTTCGGCGCGGATGCGAAGCACGCCAGCGTCACCCTG
>DAINCG010000184.1:5353-8978 GCA_036732525.1 Pseudomonadota bacterium
TTCGAGCTCGCCATCGTGCGCGGCGCGCTCAGCCGCGACATGCCGGTCCTGGGCATCTGCGGCGGCCAGCAGCTTCTGCACGTGGCGCTCGGCGGCGCGCTTTATCAGCACGTCCCCGACGAAGCGCCGAGCGAGATCGCCCATGAGCAACCGAACCCCAGGACGGAGCCTGGCCATGACGTCATCGTGGAGGAAGGCACCCTCCTTCACCGCATCGTCGGCGCCCAGCGCATGTCCGTGAACAGCGCCCACCACCAGGCCGCCAAGGACTGCCCGCAGGGCGTGGTGATTTCGGGACGCGCGCCCGACGGACTGATCGAGGCGATCGAGGCGCCGGCCTACCGCTTCTGCCTGGGCGTGCAGTGGCACCCCGAATACCGGATCGATCCGGGAGACTTCGCGATCATCCGGGCCCTTGTCGAGGCGGCCCGCCATGACTGAGGCCGAAAAGGAACGCATCGCGAAGCGCATAGCCCGCGCCGGCGTCGCGTCGCGCCGGGACGCCGAAGCGATGATCGCGGCTGGACGCGTCACCCTCAATGGAGAGACGCTGACGACGCCCGCCACGCTGGTCGGTCCGGCTGACGTCATCGTCGTCGACGGCGAGCCGCTGCCGGCGAAGGAGCGCACGCGGCTCTGGCGCTATCACAAGCCGACCGGCCTCGTGACCACGAACCGGGACCCGGAAGGCCGCGCCACCGTCTTCCAGCGCCTGCCCGCACACCTGCCGCGTGTCGTCAGCGTCGGCCGCCTCGATATCAACTCCGAAGGGCTGCTGCTGCTGACCAACGACGGCGGTCTCGCGCGCGCGCTCGAATTGCCGTCGCGTGGCTGGACCCGGCGATACCGAATTCGCGTCTACGGCGCGCCGGAAAAGAAGGCGCTCGACGCGCTCGCCCGCGGCGTCGTCGTCGACGGCGTGCGCTTCGGCCCGATCAAGGCCGTGCAGGAAGCGCAGCCGGAAGGCACGGGCCGGCGCGCCAATGTCTGGCTGACCGTGACGCTGCAGGAAGGCAAGAACCGGGAGGTTCGCCGCGCGCTCGAATATGTCGGCCATCCGGTCTCCCGCCTGATCCGGACCGCCTATGGCCCCTTCCAGCTCGGCAAGCTGGAGTCGGGCGAGGTCGAGGAAGCGTCGGGCAAGGTGCTGAGAGAGCAATTGGGTCCGAGCGCGGCCGAATTCGGCCTCTGATGCGGATCGTCGGCGGCAGGCATCGCGGCCGGCCAATCGCGGCGCCGGAAGGGCCGGACGTGCGCCCGACGTCCGACCGCGTTCGCGAGGCGCTGTTCAACCTCTTGAGCCACGGCCGAATTGCGCGCGACGGCGACCCGGTCGCCGGCGCCCATGTGCTGGACGCGTTCGCAGGCGCCGGCGCGCTGGCGCTCGAGGCCCTCTCGCGGGGCGCGGCCTCGGCGACGGCGTTCGATCTCGCGCCCGCCGCGATCGCCGCCGTCAAGGCGAACGCCCGCAGCCTTCGGGAGACGGTCGACGCGCGCCAGGCGGACGCGACGCGGCCGCCGCCGGCCGAGACGTCCGCCACCCTCGTCTTTCTCGATCCGCCCTACGGCAAGGACATGGCCGCCCCGACGCTCCAGGCGCTCGACGCGGCCGGCTGGATCGCGCCGGGCGCGGTGGTCTCGGTCGAGACCGGCGCGAAGGAGGAGCTTGTCCTGCCGCCCGGCTTCGCGCTCGAAGACGCGCGCCGTTACGGCCGCTCGAAAATCTGGCTGCTCCGGCGGGCAGGCTGAGCGTTATTCGGCGGCGGAGCGCGCGCCGAACCGCGCCTCAAGCTCCGACAGCACCGCGTCGAGCGGCTCCACGTCGGCCATCTTCATGTCCATGTCGAACAGGTTCGCCCGGTGCGCCGTCGGCGAGCGATCGCCGCAGGCGTCCTCGATCACGGTCACGCGGAAATTGTGATTGAAGGCGTCCGTCACCCCGGCGCGCACGCAGCCGGAGGTCGAGATGCCGACCACGATCAGGCTGTCGATCCCGTCGTAGCGCAGCCATGATTCGAGCGGCGTTCCGAAGAAGGGCGACGGCTTGTTCTTCAGGACGACGACATCCTGCTCGCGCGGCGCATAGTCCGCCGGCCACTGGTCCGCCGTGGGATCCGTTGTGTATTCGAACGTATCCGCCGTGCCGAGCTTCAGGTTCCAAACCCCGCGCTTGGTCGGATGGCTGCGATCGTCCCGGCGGCTGTAATAGATCGGCAGGCCAAGCCGGCGAAACGCTTCGGTCACGCGCACGAAGTTCGCGACCAGCGCTTCGTCCCGCGCGGCGCACATCGCGTAGGCTGGGTCGACGAAGTTGTTCGTCGTGTCGATATTCAGCAGCGCCGGCCGCGCGCCGATGCCGATCTTTTCACCGAAACCGGCCTTGGCGTAGGCCGCCATCTCTGCCTCTGATATGAGGTCCGCCCAGCGGCGGATTTTCGCGTTCGGCTGGCTCGCCATGTCGGCGCCTCCCGTCGGGACCGGATGGGGCCAGTCAAGCGCGAACCGCAGCGCCCGCGCAAGGGAGATCGTCATGCCGAAAGACGCCGCGCTCGCCGCAGAGGCCGCAGCGCCGCCCGCCGCGCGCCGCCGCAGCGCCGACGCAGGGGCCCGGACGGTCGCGCGGTCGGCCTTCCACGCCGCGGACATCCGCGCGCTTCGCATCGCCTACTACATGCGTTTCGGCGCGATGGGCGCGATCGCGATCTGGCTGATGGTCCTGATCGGCTTTCCGGAAGTTCTGTTCTACTACGCGATGTTCGTCGTTTTCATCGCCCTCGCCTATTTCCAATACAAGGCAGGCAAGGCCGCCAATCAGCCGCTGCTCTACGCGCTGATCCTGGCGGATTTCCTTTTCCTCGCCTTCGCCGTTCTGGTCGACAATCCAATGTCGACCGCGCACTTCCCGCCCGGCACGAAGCTGAACCAGTCCCGCGATCTCTATTTCTTCGTGCTGCTCGCCGGCGTCTCCGCCTGCCACCAGCCGCGCCGCGTCATCTGGGGCGGGGTCTGCGCCATGACGGCCTGGACGCTCGGTTTCCTCTGGCAGGCGACGCAGCCCGGCGCCGTGACCGTCTATGACACGGGCCAAGCGCCCGATCTCGAATCCTGGATCGTCCTCGTCGCCAATCCCTACTTCGTCGACCACAACCGACTGATCGAAGCGCTCGTCGTCATGGCGATCGTGACGGCGATCCTCGCGATGGTGGCGCTGCAGGCGCGGCAACTGGTGCGCGCCCAGATCGTCTCGACGCGGGAACGCGCCAACCTCGCCCGCTATTTCGCGCCCGCGATCGTCGAGGAGCTCGCGACCCACGACACGCCGTTCGAAGCGGTCAAGGCGGAGCGGGCGGCTGTGCTGTTCGCGGACGTCGTCGGTTTCACCGCGATGGCGCAGCACGAACCGCCGGAACGCATCATCGGCTTCCTGCGCGCGCTGCACCAGCGGCTGGAGGGCGCGATCTTCGAGCACGGCGGCACGCTCGACAAGTACATGGGCGACGGCGTGATGGCGATTTTCGGCGCGCCCCGCGCCGCGCCCGACGACGCCTGCCGCGCCATCGCCGCCGCGCGCGCCATCCAGGATGCGACGGCGGACTGGAACGCCGCGCGCGCCGCGGCCAACCTG
>DAINCG010000185.1:0-8973 GCA_036732525.1 Pseudomonadota bacterium
CCAGGGTGTGCGCGAGGCGGGGGCGATCGACCGTTTGGATCACGTCGAACAGGCGCACGGCGTCGCGCGCCTTGTTGGTCTGCAGCGGGCCGATCAGGTGCAATGCGAGGTCCGGGTAGCGCGTGCGGCGATCCGTCCAGCGGCCTTCGGCCTCCTGCACGCGGTTCTCGCCGAAGATGCGCAGGCCCGCCGCAAGTGCTGCGTCGATGCGTTCGTCCGGCTGTTGCTTGGAGACGCCGATCAGCGTCACGTCGGCCGGGTCGCGCCCGCCGTCGGCGGCGGCGCGCGCGATCGTCCGCCGCACCGTCTCCAGGTTGGCGGCGACCTCGGCGGTCACGGATTGCGGCATGGCAGGCTCCTCAGACGGGATTGCCGTCGGCGTCGAGATAGCCGAACTCGGCCATCACGTCACGATGCGCCGCCACGACCTTCTGGACGAGGTCGGGCGCGAGGGCCGTGCGCCATTGGCCGGCGACGCCGCTTCGGAAGAAGCGGTCCTGGTTGCGCGAGCGCTCCGCGAAGCCGGTCAACGCCTCCTGACCCGACAGTGTGTCGAACGTTGAATTGCGGACGGCGCGGGCGACGCGTTCCGGATCGACCGGCTGGCGCAGCAGTTCCAGGATCCGGGCGAGACAGGCGCCGGCGTCGGCCAGCATGTCCTCGTAGCGCAGCGTCACGCGGGCGAGGCCCGGCGCGGTCGTCCAGCCGCGGACATGGTCTGACCAGGAACCGAGATATTCCGGCGCGCGATCGGCGCGGCCCGTGGTAATCAGGCTGGGACTGGCCATGGCTTCGACCGTATCGGCATGGGAGAGGCCGTAGTGGTCGGCATAGGAGAGCGTGACGTCCAGCGGATTGCGCAGGATATAGATCGCGCCCGCCGTCACAGCGGGCGAAATCGTCGGCGCGCCCTCGATCCGGCGAAGCGCGCTGTGGGTCTTGACGAAGACCAGACGCTTCGGGTCGGGCGCCAGAAACGCCTGAGCCTTCGCCTTGTAAGGCATGATGTCGGCGATCGCAGCGTTGGGCAGCGGCCGCCCAGCCGCCTTTTCATAAGGCCAGAGCTGACTGTCGGCGGCGACGAATTGCGGCAGCTTGGCGAGCTCAACCGGCCGCTCGCCGCCGGCCAGGTAGTTTGCGAGCAGCGCACGCGCCCAAGTGTTGCCGGACTTCGGAAAGGAGGCGAGCCAGAGGATCGGCATGACACGAACGCCTGAAACGGAGACCGGCGCCGAACAACGGCGCCCCAAAAGACAACGGGGGCGGCCCGAAGGCCGCCCCCGTCCTTAAGCGCTGACGGTGTTCGCCCGATCAGAAGACCAGACGGATACCGCCCACGACCGCGAAGCCTTCCGCCAGATCGACCGCAGCCTCACGCTCGCCGTAGAGGAGCGATCCGCGCGCTTCGACGCCCGGCCCAAGCGTGTAGCGGCCACCGAGTTCGAAGGCGTCCTGATCGATATCGACGCCGGGTCCGTCACGCTCGGAGCCGATCCAGTTCAGCGATACGCCAAACGGGCCGGTTGCGTAGGTCACGGCGACGCCATAGGTCTCCTGCGTGTCAGTGAAGACCTGCGCGGCGTTGACCCGATCTTCCTCGCCATAGGTTCCGGCCAAGGTGAAGCCGGCATAGCCGAGCTGCAGGCCGAACTGATAGGACTCGACGTCCGGGCCCACGTGTTCGCCGAAGTCCATGTAGCCAGCAGACGCGCGGAGCGTGAAGTCGTTGAACGACCGGTTGAAATTCGCAGCGACCGCGAAGGCGTCGTTACGCGCCCCAGCGACGCCGCGCGGCGGCGCGTCGGCATCCTGCGCCAGTTCCGGCACGTAGGAGGCGCCGACCTGGAAGCCGTAGAAGCGCGGCGTGAAATATGTGATCTTCTCGGAGTCGTTGTCCGGGCCGCGGCCGTTGGTCCGATGGCCGGTGAAGTCCATACCGGCAATCCAGTTCGTGTGATCGCCCGAGTCGTTGCCGACGCCGAAGCTCGGGATGCCGTAGTGCATCAGATAGGCGGCGGAGTTCTCGGAGCCGATCAGGAAGCGGCCGAACGACCCTTCGATGTATGCGTACTGCTCGTCGATCTGGTCGCCTTCGGTCTGGGCTTCGAGCTGGACGTTGACGCCGAAGGTCAGGCCGTTGTCCAGCGTGGTCTCGCCAGTGAAGTGAATTTCGCCGTCGGAAACGTTGTTAAAGCCGTCCCGGTTGCCGACAACACTATCATCGTTGTCGACATAACCGAACCACTGTTCCATGTAGCCGCCGACGCCGATGCTGATGCGCTCGGCCGCGGACGCGGAGCCAGCGACCGCAACGGCGCCGAGCGCCGCCAGAGCCGTGGTCGCGAGAAGCGACTTTTTCATTGAAGGACCCTCTCTCACTAGAATTACGCCAAGCCCCTCGACTTAGCTGACCAGGTTTTAGGCCGACCGGCCGGGTGCGGTCAACGCAGGAATGCAGGACGCGATGCATATACGCGACGTGTGTGTCTTTTCTGCAACATCTCCCAAAATGGTTTTAAATCAATATCTTGGGGGAGAATTCGCACTTCGGGCCGAAATTCCGACGCGCGCGCGCCACTCAAAAATGCAACAGGGGCGGCCCGAATGCCGCCCCTGTCCGGAGAAGGACGCTCGCCGCGCACAATCAGAAGACCAAACGGATGCCGCCGACGATCGCGAAGCCTTCCGCCACATCGGCGCCGGCGCTTTCGGTTTCGCCAAAGAGCAGCGAGCCCCGGGCCTCGACGCCTGGCCCGAGGATGCATTTCCCGCCAAGCTCGAAGGCGTCCTGCTCGGCGTCGACGCCGGGCCCGTCGCGCTCGGCGCCGATCCAGTTCAGCGAGACGCCGTAGGGGCCGGCCGCGTAGGTTTGGCCGATGCCGTAGGTCTTCTGCTCGTCGCTGAACGTCTCCGTCCCGACGAACGGCCGGTCCTCTTCGCCATAGGTTTCGGCGATGGTGAATCCGGCATGGCCGAGTTGGAGACCGAACTATTAGGATTCTAGGTTTTTGCCGGCCAGCGCATCGTCTTCGCCGATATCCTGGTAGCCAGCGGACGGGCGGATCGAGATATTGTTGAAGGATCGGGCGTAGTTCACGCCGCTGGCGAACAAGTCTTCGCGCGCGCCATCCGCCTCATTGGGCGGCCCCTCCGCATCCTGCGCCGGCTCCGGCACATAAGACACGCCAATCTGAAAGCCCTGAAAGCGCGGGCTGAAATAAGTGCTCTTCTCGGAATTATTGTACGGACCACGCCCGTTCGTGCGGGCGCCGGACAAATCGAAACCGGCGAGCCAGTCCGCGAGGTCGCCCGAGCCCGTGCCGACGTCAAAGCTTGGGATACCGTAGTGCATCAGATATGAGTGATTAATTGGACGCTGGCGCTGCTGCTCTTGGCGACCATTCCCTATATGTTTCGCTGAGGCGAATCCCCGTCCCCTCCCCTGCGCTGGAAGGCCCGAAACATGCTGATCGTGGTGCCAGACGTTCTTTCCGCCGCCGAACTGGAAACCGTGCGCCGCACGGTTCGCGACGGGGACTTCCTCGACGGCCGCGGCACCGCCGGGCCGCAGACAGTCGGGCGCAAAAACAACCTACAGACCGACCGGAAGTCGGAGCGGCTGGCCAGCGTCCAGGCAATGATCACGGCGGCGCTCGAACGGAACAATCTGTTCAAGGCGGCGATAGCCCCCCGGAGAATTATCCCGCCGCGCTTCAACCTCTACAAGCAGGGAATGTATTACGGGAACCACGTCGACAACGCGGTCATGGGCGATTCGGCCGCGCCGATCCGCGTCGACTGCTCGTTCACGCTCTTCATCAGCGGGCCCGACGAATATGACGGCGGCGAACTCGTGATCGCGAGCTCCTTCGGGCCGGCCACGTTCAAACTTCCTGCGGGATCGCTCGTCGCCTATCCGACCTACTTCTATCACGAGGTCAAGCCAGTCACGCGGGGCGAACGGCTCTGCTGCATCTCCTGGCTGCAAAGCATGATCCGCGACCCGAACCAGCGCGAAATCATCTTCGAGTTGGCGCTGGCCGCCGACCGCATGTCCCGCATGCGCGCGCCCGAGAGCAAGGCGGCTTTGGAGCATCTGGAACGAGCGCGGAAGAACCTGCTTCGGAGCTGGGTGGAGATCTAAATCGGGTTTCCCCGAAATGTACCTCTGCCGACGGGTTGACGCCGGCTTGAAACGGGTCCGCACGCAACCGATTGCCGCCGAACGACGAGCCGAGAGCGGACGATCTTGGTGACGGCTCGGCTGGCCGCGCGAAACGCCCGGTTCGCGCGCGTTCCAAGCGCGCCGGTCCCGTCGGCGGCGCAGCGGCGCCTGGCCCAACTGGCGGCCCGATAGGTGAAGTTCGCGTAGTTGCGGCGCACGTGCTTAGGCGCCCTGCCGACGACAATCCAGCGCATCGCAGGGTCTCGGCGCCGAAGGCCGGTCGGCGCAATCCTTGGAACCGTTGCGAATATGCAACAGTCGTGAGAGCCCCCGGAATCATTGGCGAATTGCCCCGCCGAAACGGCGCCTCGACCCGGCACTCGGCCGCGCGGCGGCGCAAAACGCAGAACGGCTTGCGTCGAGGTCGGCAGGACCTATATAACCGCGCCTTCGCGCGCCGCCGCAGACCGTCAGCGGCGTCCGACGCTTTGGCGGCGTAGGACGCGACGGCGCGATCCGCCATGCATCAAACTGGGCAGCCCGATGAAAGCCGACATTCATCCCGACTACCACGAGATTACGGTCATCATGTCCGACGGGTCGGAGTTCAAGACCCGCTCGACCTACGGCAAGGAAGGCGACAGCCTCCGCCTGGACATCGACCCGAAGGTCCACCCGGCCTGGACCGGCGGCGGCACGCATATCGTCGACACCGGCGGCCGCGTCGGCCGCTTCAACCGTCGCTTCGAAGGCTTCGGCCTGAAGAAGTAGGGCGTTCGCCGCCATGATCTCAAACAGCCTGCCGCCGTTCGACTTCGACCTTGGCGAAACGGCGGACATGCTGCGCGAAAGCGTGGCAGACTTCGCCGCCAACGAAGTGGCGCCCCTGGCCGCAGAGATCGACCAGACGAACGAATTTCCCCGCGCGCTCTGGCCGAAGCTCGGCCAGATGGGCCTGCTCGGCGTCACCGTCGAGGAGGAATACGGCGGCGCGGGCATGGGCTATCTGGAGCACATCGTCGCCGTCGAGGAGCTGTCGCGCGCCTCCGGCGCGGTCGGGCTGAGCTACGGCGCGCACTCCAATCTCTGCGTCAATCAGATCCGGCGGAACGGCAGCGAGGCGCAGAAGCGCCGCTACCTGCCGAAGCTGATCTCCGGCGAGCATGTCGGCGCGCTCTCGATGAGCGAACCGGGCGCCGGCTCGGATGTCGTCGGCATGCGCACGCGGGCCGAGAAGAAGGGCGACCGCTATGTCCTGAACGGCTCGAAGATGTGGTGCACCAACGGGCCGGACGCCGACACGCTTGTGGTCTACGCCCGGACGACGGCCGACGCCGGTCCGCGCGGCATCACCGCCTTCATCGTCGAGAAGGACATGAAGGGCTTTCGCCCGGCCCAGAAGCTCGACAAGCTCGGCATGCGCGGCTCCTCCACGTCCGAGCTGGTCTTCGAGGACTGCGAGGTGCCGGAGGAGAATATTCTCGGCAAGCTCGACGAGGGCGTGCGGGTATTGATGAGCGGCCTCGACTATGAACGCCTCGTGCTGTCCGGCGGCCCGCTCGGCCTGATGCAGGCGGCGATGGACGTCGCCGTGCCCTATCTGCACGAACGTGAGCAGTTCGGGCAGCCGATCGGCCAGTTCCAGCTGATGCAGGGCAAGCTGGCCGACATGTACGTGACGCTGAACGCGTCCAAGGCCTATGCCTATGCCGTCGCCAAGGCTGCCGATCGCGGCGACGCCACCCGGTTCGATGCCGCGGGCGTCATTCTCTACACGGCGGAGAAGGCGACCTGGATGGCGCTCGAGGCGCTGCAGTGCCTCGGCGGCAACGGCTATATCAACGAGTATCCGACCGGACGCCTGTTGCGCGACGCCAAACTCTACGAGATCGGCGCCGGCACCTCCGAAATCCGCCGCTGGCTGATCGGCCGCGAACTGTTCCAGGCGACGAGCTGACCCCGCGATGACCCAGGATGCGCACACGCTGGATCGCCTCTACGCGGTGATCGCGAGCCGCAGGGGCGGCGATCCGGAGTCGAGCTACACCGCGCGGCTGTTTGAAAAGGGCGTGCCGAAGATCGCCCAGAAAGTCGGCGAAGAGGCGGTCGAAACGGTCATCGACGGCGTGGCGGGCGAGACCGACCGGCTGGTTTCGGAAAGCGCCGACCTGCTCTACCATCTGCTCGTGCTCTGGGCCGCCCGCGACGTCAAGCCGGACGCCGTCTGGGCCGAGCTCGAGAAGCGCGCCAAATAGCAGCCCCCTGCGGGCGATCCCGGCCCAAGGAGCGCCGACGTGGCGGACTACGACGACGGCAACATCTTCGCCAAGATCCTGCGCGGCGAAATTCCGAACGATACGGTCTACGAGAACGCCCATGTGCTGGCGTTCCGCGACATCGCCCCGCAACGGCCGACCCACGTGCTGGTGATCCCGAAAGGCGCCTACACGACGTGGCGGGATTTCGCCCGCGAGGGCTCGCCAGCCGAGCATGCCGCCTTCGTCCAGGCGGTCGCCGAGGTCGTGGAGAAAGAGGGCGTGGCGGAAAGCGGCTATCGCCTGATCGTCAACAACGGCCGGGACGGCCATCAGGACGTGCCGCACGTGCATATGCACATCGTCGGCGGCGCCTCCGCCGGCCCGATGCTGAAGCGGCAGGACTGACGCCATGACGGCCTGCTGGACGAGCGCGGACGCCGCCGACGTCGCGGCGATCAAGCGCTGGTTCGACGACTGGGGCGCCATGGTCGCGACCGAGCGGTTCGAGCACGCCCGCGCTCTGTTCCACCCCGACGCCATCGGCTTCGGCACCTGGATGGACCTGGTCGAAGGCCTGGACAAGTTGGAAGCCCGCCAGTGGCGCTCGATCTGGGGCACGATCCGAGACTTCCGCCACGAGACCGACAAGACGCTGAAGGTGATCGTCTCGCCGGACCGGCTGATGGCGAACGGCCTGGTGACCTGGACGTCGACGGGCTTCCACGAAGACGGTTCGACCTATGAGCGGCCCGGCCGGACGACCGCGACCTTCGTGCGCGACCGTGTCGACCGGCCCTGGCAGGCGATCCACACCCATGTCTCGCTCTTCCGCGGCGTCCCGCAGAAAAGCTACAGCAAGGCGCGCCGAACCTAAAAGACCGGCGGCCGCCGGCGGGGTCCGGCCAATGTCGCGCTCGATTATCGCGACGCCGCATCCTCCCAGGCATGCAATGCGCCGCCGGACCTGCACGCCAAGTTTTTCACTCGGCGCGTTGTGCTTGTCGTCGGCCGCCTGCTAAGGGTCAATCGAAATCTGATTCCGCGCCGGCAGGGGGCCTGACGATATTGAAACATGCTCGGGATGGTCTGGCGTTCGCCGATCTTATCGCGCCGATGCCGACGGGCGAATTCTTCAATCGTACGCTCGGCAGGCAATGGCGGCTCGCCAAGGGCGACGCCGCCCGGGCGGCCGCCGTGTTCGGCTGGGATGATCTGAACCACCTGCTGGGCATGGACGTCTGGAACGCCAGCACCATGACGATCATGCTGGACGGACAGAAGGCCCCGCCGCCCGCCTATTGCTCGCGCGGCGCCAATCGAACCCGCAATACCGACATGAACACGGATTCGGAGAAGGTAAAGCGCCTGATCGAACAGGGCGCGTCCGTCGTGCTGAACGACGTGAGCTCGCTGACGCCGGCCTTGGCGCGCACGGTCGACGAGATCCGGCGGGCGCTCAACGGCGTGGCCGCGGCGAACCTTTATTTTTCGCAGAAGCAGCGGCGCGCCTTCCATTCCCACTACGACCGCCACGAAGTCCTCGCGCTGCAGATCCACGGCACGAAGACCTGGCGCATCTACAAGGGCCGCGCCGACGCGCCGATCGAGCATCCGCGCTTTCTGAACGTGCCGCAGGCGGAGTACGACCGCCAGAAGGGCGCGCTGGACCAGGAGATCACGATGGAGCCCGGCGACGTGCTCTACCTGCCGCGCGGCCAGTTTCACGATGCGCTCGCGACGGACGGCGATTCCCTGCACATCACCTTCAGCTGCTTCCTGCCGAACGGTCTGAACCTTCTGCAGGAGATCATGGCGCGGCTGATCGAGGATCCCGCCTTCCGACGTGACTTGCCGCGGGCGGACGGCCTGGTCGGCCAGGCGGCCCTGAAGGCGCATATGGATCATCTGGCCGAACGGCTGGCGCGCCACTGCGGCGGGGACGCCGGCCTCAATCTCGCAAACGCGGTCCTGAAGAGTTTCCCCGTTCGCACGACCGCGACGTTCGATCTGCCGCATGGCGCGGACGAAACGGCCGACGGGCCTGCGACCGGACGCGTCAAGATCGGGGGTGATTGAACGTCTCCGGCGGGCGAGTCATGCTGGGCGGAATTCCGTAACCGTCCCGCGAGGCGATCCATGCCCTATCAGACAATCGACGTGCGGCCGCTCGCGGGCGCCTGCGGCGCGGAGGTGTTCGGGCTCGACGTTTCGCAGCCCCTCGACAACGCCCAGGGCGACGAACTTCATCAGGCTTGGCTCGACCATCAGGTGCTCGCGATCCGCGATCAGGACCTGACGCCGACCCAGCAGGTCGCATTCGCGCGTCGCTTCGGCAAGCCGAACATCTATCCCTTCGTGAAGGGTTTGGACGAGGCGCCCGAGGTGATCGCGATCATCAAGGAGCCGCATGAGACCAAGAACTTCGGCCCGCGCTGGCATTCGGATTCGACCTATCTGCCCGAGCCGCCGATCGCGACCATGCTCTACGGCGTCGACATTCCGGAATTCGGCGGCGACACGATGTTCGCCTCCTCCGCGCTCGCCTACGAC
>DAINCG010000186.1:0-543 GCA_036732525.1 Pseudomonadota bacterium
CGCCGGCGAGACGCACGAGTACACCGACATGTACCCGGGCATGGCCCGCACCGCGCGCGAGGAAGGCTTCGACGAGGTCGCGGACTGGTTCGAGACGCTGGCGAAGGCCGAGCGGAGCCACGCCGGCCGGTTCCAGAAGGCGCTGGACGACATCGCCTAAGGCGCGCGCCGTAGCGGCCGGGGGCGGCGATCCGCCTCCGGCCGTTTTGCTTTGTTCTATTCTATCCAAGGCGGCAACCATGAGCGAAGGCAGCCTCGAAGCGCCGACACGTCATCCGATTCCCTGGAACGATCCAGACTTCACGGACGCCGCGAAGCTCGACGCCGAAATGCGGCGCGTCTTCGACATCTGTCACGGCTGCCGGCGCTGCTTCAATCTCTGCGACAGCTTCCCGCGCCTGTTCGACCTGGTCGATTCGGCGCCGTCGGAGGAGCTCGACACTGTCTCGTCGAGCGATTTCAAGAGCGTCGTGGACGCCTGCACGCTCTGCGACCTCTGCTTCATGACCAAGTGTCCCTATGTGCCGCCGCACGAGTTCGATC
>DAINCG010000186.1:577-4308 GCA_036732525.1 Pseudomonadota bacterium
GGATTTCCCGCACCTGATGCTGCGCTACCGCCACGCCGAGTTCAAAGCCGGCAAGACGGGCGGCATGGCGGCGCAACTGACGGAGACGGACCGCAATGGCCGTCTGGCGGCTCTTGCCCCCGGCCTCGCCAACTGGGCCTCCGACCTCGACAACGGCGCGACCCGGCCGTTGATGGAAAAGACCGTCGGCGTGCATCGCGACGCGGCGCTGCCGAAGTTCGTCGGCAAGACGCTGGTCAAACAGGCGGAGGAAAACCCCGCGCAGGTGAATGCGACCGCGCCGGCCTACGGCCGGAAGGCCGTGATCTACGCGACGTGCTTCGGCAATTACAACGAGCCCGACATCGGCCTCGCCGCCCGGGCCGTGCTCGCTAAGAACGGCGTCCGGACCGAGGTGACCTACGCCGGCTGCTGCGGCATGCCGCAGCTGGAGCACGGCGACATCCCGCGCGTCGCGGAACGCGCGAAGGCGATTGCGGCGGAGATGATGCGCTGGGTCGACGACGGCTTCGACGTCATCGCCCTCGTGCCGTCCTGCGCGCTGATGCTGAAGTTCGAATGGCCGCTGATCGCGCCGGACGACGAAAACATCATGCGTCTGTCCGCCGCCACGCGCGATGTCGCCGAATATATCGTCGACATCGCCAAGAAGGAGGGTCTGGCCGATGGGCTCGGCCCGCTCGACGGCGACGTCACGGTGCATCTGGCCTGCCATGCCCGCGCCCAGAACATCGGGGCCAAGGCGGCGGAGATGCTGCGCCTGATTCCCGACACCCGCACGGCGGTGATCGAGCGCTGCTCCGGCCATGGCGGCTCCTGGGGCGCGATGAAGGAGAACTTCGAGGTCGCGCTGAAGGTCGGCAAGCCGGTCGCCCGGCAGGCCGCCAAGGCCATTAAGGACGCGGAGGCGAAGGGGCGCACGCGCTATATCGCGTCCGAATGCCCGCTCGCCGGCCAGCATATCGTGCAGGGCGTCGAGCGGGAGGACCCGACGGCGCCGATCGCCGAAGCGCCGCACCCGATCAAGCTGTTCGCCAAGGCCTACGGCCTGGACTTCTAGCGGCCGCGCTGCCGGCCGCGCAAAAAACCGAAGGAAAGACCCGCGATGACCCCGCGTGAGATTACCCTCGACGACGTTATGGACCTCAAGGACTATCTTGCGATCCGCAAGGAAAAGCGGCGCGAGATGTCGGCGATCAAGAAGGACCGCCGGGTCGAAGTTGGCCCGTTCGCGACCTTCTATTTCGAGAGCTACGCGACCATGTGGCATCAGGTCCACGAAATGCTGGCGATCGAGAAAGGCGGCGCCGAACAGGCGCCCGACGAGCTTGCGGCCTATAATCCCCTGATCCCGCAGGGCCGCGAACTGATCGCGACCGTGATGTTCGAGATCGACGATCCGCTGCGCCGGAAGACCGTGCTGGGGCGTCTCGGCGGCGTTGAGGAGACCATGTACCTCGAAATCGCCGGCGAGCGGATTTCCGCCCGCGCCGAGGTCGACGTCGACCGGACGACCGCCGACGGCAAGGCCTCCAGCGTCCAGTTCGTCCATTTCGATTTCACGGATGCGCAGGCCGAGGCGTTCAAGCAGCCGGGCGCCAAGGCCATCGTCGGCATTGATCACCCGAACTACGGCCACATGGCCGTCGTGCCGGAAGCGACCCGCGCCGCGCTCGCGGCGGATCTGGACTGACGCCGGCCGTCGAGTGCGCTATGCTCCCGCGCGAGCGAGGAGCGGACGGCGTATGAATTCCGAAGTCAAATCAAAGCTTGAGGGCGTTTCCGTCGCGACATTGTCGACGGCGCTCTTCAAGCGCGGCCTTCGGAACCAGACGATCCAGGATGTCAGGCCGGTCCGGCCGCGCGGCCGCAACATGGTCGGTCCCGCATTCACCCTTCGCTATATCCCGGCCCGCGAGGATCTGAACACGCTCGACGTGTTCCGCGATCCCGACCATCCGCAGCGCAAGGGCGTGGAAACCTGTCCCGCCGGCCATGTGATGGTGATGGACAGCCGAAAGGATGCGCGCGCGGCGAGCGCCGGCGACATTCTGGTGACGCGCCTGCAGATGCGCGGCGTCGCCGGAGTCGTCACCGATGGCGGTTTCCGCGACGCCGCCCGCATCGGCGAACTTGAGATTCCCGCCTACCACAACCGGCCAAGCCCGCCGACGAACTTAACGCTGCATCAGGCGATCGACCTCAAGGTGCCGATCGCCTGCGGCGACGTTGCGGTCTGGCCAGGCGACATCGTCGTCGGCGACGACGACGCCGTCATCGTCGTTCCGGCCGGCATCGCGGCGGAGATCGCGGCGGAAGCGCACGAGATGACCGCCTATGAGGACTTCGTGGTCGAGCAGGTGCGGGCCGGTAAGTCGATCACCGGCATTTATCCCGCGACGCGCCAGGAATCGCTCGACGCCTTCGCCGTCTGGCGGAAGGCGAACGGGCGCTAGGCATGGCGGAGGCGACGCCGGCGCAGCTCGGCGACTTGATCGCCCGCATGTCGTCCGGCGACCGGGCGGCCTTCGAGGACATCTATGCCGCGACGTCGCCGAAACTTTTCGGCGTCGTACTCCGTATCATCCGTCAGAGAGAACTGGCGGAAGAGGTGTTGCAGGAAGCCTTTATCCGGATCTGGCGCAACGCCGCCCGCTACGACGCGGAAAAGGCGGCGCCGATGACCTGGATGGCGTCGATCGCGCGGAACCGCGCCATCGACGAGGTCCGCCGACGCGGGCTCGATCTGGTCGACGATCCGGACGCCGCCGCGCTGGTGCGCGACCCGGGGCCGTCCCCGGCCGATGCCGCTGCGCTCGGCGAATCCGTCCGCGCGCTCTCGCACTGTCTTGAAGAGCTTGAATCGCCCAGAGGAGAAATGGTCCGTCTCGCTTACCTGGAAGGCTATTCGCGCGAAGCCCTGGCCGACCGCTTCGACCAGCCGGTCGGAACGGTGAAGACCTGGCTTCGGCGCAGCCTGATGCTGTTGCGGGACTGCCTCGACCGATGACGCCGACGCCGGAAGACATGGAGCTGCTTGCGTACGAGTACGTGCTCGGAACGCTGGACGCCGACGAGCGGGCGGAGGCCGCCCGTCGGCGGGCGGCGGAGCCTGACTTCGATGCGCTGGTGACGGCGTGGGAGGCGCGGCTTGCGCCGATGCTCGACGACGTCGCCCCCGTGATGCCGCCCCGCAGCGTGCTGACCGGCCTTCGCGCGGCGCTGGACGGCGGCGAGGCGCCGTCCGCCGGCGCGCGGCCGGGGCCGCGCCTTGCGCAGGATGATGGTCGTCCGGCGTCCCGCCTCGGCGCCGCGCCGCGTCGGCCGCTCGCCGCGCCCGTGGTCGAGCCGCGGCCGGATCGCCAGTCGAACGTCGTCGTATTGCGCCGCAGCGTCGCGCGCTGGCGTGCGGTCGCGATGGCGGCGAGCATCGTGGCGGCCGGCGCGATCGGGGTTCTGGTCTATCGCCCCGACCTCGTGCGGCCGCCGGCTCCGGACCAGCGCTATGTCGCCGTCTTCGGCCAGCAGGACCTGCAGCCTTCTTTCGTCATGTCGATCGACCTGAAGACCCGCGAATTGACCATCCGTCCGGTGACCGCCGGGCCGGAAGCGGACAAGTCCTATCAGCTTTGGATCGTGTCGGACACACTCGGTCCACAGCCGCAGTCGCTGGGGCTGCTTGAAGGCGTGGAATCTCCCACCCGCCGCGAATTGCAGATGCAGAACCTGAC
>DAINCG010000186.1:4354-5064 GCA_036732525.1 Pseudomonadota bacterium
CGGCATATCGCTCGAGCCGAAGGGCGGGTCGCCGACGGGTTTGCCGACCGGTCCCGCCCTGCACGGCCGGCTTATTCCGACGTCGACCGAAAAATAGCAATCTGAAACCCGGACGCCCGCGTCGCCGTACATGGAGTCGGCTCCTCCACGAGCCCGCTCGCGATGCGCCGGCCGCGGCCTCGGCCGGTTTCGCCTGCATTACGGGCGGCCAGACGGCTGCGGCCGGCGTCGGGACCTCGCACTCCGGCCCGGCCGCGCCGTTTGGCGGCGGTTGCGCAATGCAACGCCCCATGCCGACGGGGCGGACCGATCTCCGCATCGGTCTGTCCCGTCGGCGCGGACGTTCAACCGGCTGTGGCGATCCGGTCCAGCACGGGTAGGATGTATTCCCTGAACCGGGCCGGGTCTTCGCTCATCGGGAAGTGGCCGAGATCGGCCATGGTCATCGCTTCCGCGCCCGGGATGGCCGCGGCGGTTCGTTCCGCATCGGCTGGCGTGCACGAATAGTCGTACTCGCCGGTCATCAGGTAGAGCGGGCAGGGGACTGCGCCGTCCGCGTCCGCCGCGAACTCCGAATCGGTCCGGAAGAAGTGCATGTCGCCCCGGAAGACGTCCGAGCCGGACTGGTGATAGTGCCAGAGAGTCTCCCACCGGAACTCGGCCGGGCTGGTTGGCGAGGCGAGCCCGGAGACCACCGCCGCGCAAAAGTC
>DAINCG010000186.1:5106-8948 GCA_036732525.1 Pseudomonadota bacterium
AGGTCCGTCTCAAGCCAGGAATTGTCCCACCATGGCGATGGCCGGTTGGAGCCTTCGAGCGCGATCGCCGCGCGGAAGCGATCGCCATGGCGGCAGGCGAGCCGAACGGCGACGCGCCCGCCCATGGAGCAGCCCATGACGACCGGACGCTCCAGCGCGAGCGCGTCGGCGACGGCCAGAATCGCCGCGATGTAGAAATCGGCCGTCAGGCGGTACTCCCGCGACTGCCAGCCGATCGGCGGGTTGGATTTGCCATGCCAGGGCAGGTCGAATGCGACGACGCGGAAGCGGTCGGTGACGGCCGGGTCGCACATCAAGTGCCGGAACTGGCTGGCATGCGCGCCGGCCGTGTGCAGGCAAAGCAGGGGGATGCCGGCGCCTGCTTCCTCGAAATAGATGCGATAGGGCTCGCCCTGGATTTCAAGGCGCAGATAGCGTCCGACGATCGGTTCGATGTCCGCGGTCATGGGCTTCAGTCCGCCGCACGCAACGTGTGCAGCAAGGCCTTGAAGAACGCGAGGTGGCCGAGCAGCACGGTCATGTCGCCCTCAATCCGCGCCGCGCCCGTCGCGGACATGGCGAAGATGTCGTGCCGGCCGGGCGGCGGCGCCGGCCGGCGGAAGTCGCGCCAGACGTCGGCCGGGGCGTCGATCCGGAAGCTGTGTCCGCGCATGCGGAAGGGACCCTCCAGAACGGCTTCGACGACGCCGGCGCGGACAACGACATGCCACGGCTTGCCATCTTCGACGAGCGCGAACTCCGTCGTGCAGGTGCGTCCCAGGCGCCGGACGTTCGGGTCGGCGTTGGCCCGGTCCAGAAGGGTTTCGAACATGGCCTACAACATCCGCTCTTCCGGCCGGATCAGATGCAGCGGGGTTTCGCCCCGCAGGGCGCGCGCGCAGTTTTCGGCCGCCAGTTGAACGACGCGCCGGCGCCAGACGCCGACGGAGGCGGAATTGTGCGGCGAGCCGATGACGTTCGGCAAATCCAGGAACGGCCGCCGCATTTCGAAGCGGCCGTGCCGAACGGGCTCGATCCACCAGGCGTCGATGCAGGCGGTGAAGGTCGGCGTGGCTTGGAGGTGCGCAAAGAGCGCGTCCTCGTCGACGATCTCGCCGCGCGCGAGGTTGACCAGGATCGCATCCGGCTTCATCAGGCCGAGCCGCCGGGCGTCGATCAGGTTTTCGGTTGTCTGGCTGAGCGGCAGGCTGAGAACGACGACGTCCGACGCCGCCAGCAATTCGTCCAGATGGTCGATTGTGCGGATCCAGTCGACCGGCTCGTCCGAATGCCCCCGCCGATTGACAGCGTGCGTCGCCATGCCGAGCGCCTTGAAGAGGCGGGCCATGGCGACGCCGATGCCGCCGAAGCCGACAATGCCGGCGACGCCGCCGCGGAACATCTTGTTGCGGACGAACTGGTTGAATTCCCCTGTCTTGAGTTTCTCATGCTCCTCCATCAGCCGCTTGCCGGCGGCGAGCGCCATGGCGAGGCCGTGCTCCGCCATCGGTTCGGCGTAGGCGCCGCCATTGCCCGCGATCGGCAGCTCGTCCGGCAGGTGCTTCAGCGGGATGAAGTCAATGCCGGAGGAATAGAACTGCAGCAGCTTGCAATCGGGGCCGATGCCACGACCGTCGTCCGGCAACTGGTTGATGTGGCTGGCGAGTATGGCGTCGGCCGCGGCGACGGCGGCGACTGCCGCTTCGGCGTCGAGGTCGGTCAGATAGACAGCCTCCCCTGCGCCGGCGAGGCCTTCCGCGATCAGGGCGCGTCGTTCGTCGCTCGTCTCCATGGCGACGGCGAGGGTCGGTTTCGGCATGCTGGGGCTCCGGCGCGTCGGGAGAGGGCGGCGCTTTGGCCGTTGCACCCATCTATCTAGTGCGCCGACGCCGCGGCTGACAATGCGCCGCCGTCGCGCGTATCCTGTGCCGATGGCGCTGCTGCCCCCGACAGGCCCCTATACCCGCGGCCAACGCATCATGATCACCGTGCCGGTGCTGATGGCGTCGCTGCTGCATGCGGTGAATATGTCGACCGCCTATGTCGCGCTGCCGAACATCCAGGGCAACCTGTCGGCGACGCCGGACCAAGTCGGCTGGGTCATCACCACCTTCGTCGTCGCGTCGGCCGTCGGCACCGTCCTGACCGGCTGGCTCGCCCAGCAGATCGGCCGCCGCGCCGTTTTCCTCGGCGCGATCGCGGGCTTCACGCTGACCTCCATGCTGTGTGCGACGGCGGTTGACCTGCAGCAACTGGTCATCTACCGCATCCTGCAAGGCTTGGTGAGCGCGCCGCTGCTGCCCGTCTCCCAGTCGATCATGCTGGACACCTACCCGCGCCATAAGCACGGCTTCGCCATGAGCATCTGGTCGATGGGAATGATCCTGGGGCCGGTGATCGGGCCGACGATCGGCGCGATCGTCACGGAATATTACGGCTGGCGCTATCTCTTCCTGATCAACATCCCGCTCGGCCTCGCGGCCTTCTTCGCGATCCTGCCGACCCTGCCGAGGGCGCCGAACAAGCCGGGCGGGCTCGACTGGATTGGCGTCACGGCGCTGATCGTCGCCGTCGCCACCTTCCAGTTGATGCTGGATCGGGGCGAGCGTCAGGGCTGGTTCGATTCGACGGAGATCGTCGTCGAGGCGTTCATTGCCGCGCTCGCATTCTACATCTTCGTCGTCCACTGCATGACGGCGAATCGGCCCTACATCAATCTCGCCATCTTCAAGGACCGCAATTACGTGGTCGGCTGCGGGCTGATCTTCGTCTTCGGCGTCGCGGTCTTTTCCAGCCTGTTCGTGCTGCCGCTCTTCCTGCAGAACATCCAGGGCTATCCGGTGATTTCGGCCGGCTGGGTCGTCTCGGCCCGGGGCGTCGGCACGATGCTGGCCATGCTGTCGGGCGGCTTCCTCGCCGACCGGTTCCAGGCGAAGCACCTGATGCTGGCGGGCCTGTTGTGCGTCGGGCTCTCAAACTTCCAGATGACCGGCTGGTCCGCCGACGTCAGCCTCGACGAAATCATCTGGGTGACGCTCGTCAACGGCTTCGGCATGGGCGTCATGTGGGTGACGCTGTCGACGGCGACGTTTTCGACGCTCGCGCCCGAACTCCGCGTCGAGGGCGCGTCGCTCTTCGCGCTGATCCGGGCGATCGGCGCCAGCGTCGGCACCTCGGTCATTGTCATGATTCTCGTCCGCTCGTCCCAGATCAACTACGCGGAGCTCAGGGACCACATTCACGCCGGCAATGAGGCGTTGGCCGCGATGCGGGATACGGCGATCCTCAGTCTCGACAGCGCCGGCGGACTTGCGGCGCTCGCGCGGATGATTTCCCGGGAAGCCCTGATGATCGGGTTCCTGAACGACTTCGTGTTCCTGGTGGCGGTCGCCGCGGTCGGCGCGCCGCTCGTCTTCCTGCTGAAGCGGCCGCCGAAACCCGCGGCGTAGGCGATCAGAACCCGCTGTCGACCGGATCGATATACTCGACCCGGCTCTGCACCGACCAGGCGAACTTATCGGCGACGAGGCGGTCGCGGGGCAGCAGCAGCCGCGCGCGCGTGCCGTGGCCGACCACGCTCTGGAATTCGACGTCGCCGCCATGCGCCCGCATCAGCGCCCGCGTGATGGTCAGACCGAGACCGGTGCCTTCATGCTTGCCGCCGCCGGCGTTCTGAATCTGTTCGAACGGTTTGAAAAGGCGGGCCAAGTCTTCCTCTGCGACGCCGCAGCCGCGGTCCCAGACTTCGACCCAGGCCCAGCCGGCGTCCGCGCCGAGCTCGACGCCGACGTCGCCGCCTTCCGGCGTGAACTTGATGGCGTTCGAGAGCAAATTGATGATCG
>DAINCG010000187.1:0-451 GCA_036732525.1 Pseudomonadota bacterium
GGCGGCATCTTCATGGGCTGGCTGCTCGACCGGTTCGGCATGGGCGCGCCCGCCTTTATCGGGGCCGTGATGATCGGGCTCGGCGCGCTGCTCACCAGCCAGATCGACGCGGCGTGGCAGCTCTTCTTCATCTACGGCGTCATGCTGGGTTTCTTCGGGCGCGCCACGGTGTTTTCGCCGCTGACCGCAAACATCACCCGCTGGTTCGAGCACAAGAAGAGCACGGCCGTCGGCATCGTCGGGTCGGGGCAGGCGCTCGCCGGGGCGGTCTGGCCGCCGGTCTTTCAGGAGATGTTCAGCGCGATCGGCTGGCGCGAGACCTCGCTCTGGTACGGCGCCTTCTGTCTGGCCGTCATGCTGCCGCTGGCCTGCGTCCTCAATATGCGGCCGCCCGCGGCGTCCGCCGCCCAGCCGGCCGCGTTGGGCCGGGCCCGGCGGTTCGCGCCGCCCG
>DAINCG010000187.1:461-8944 GCA_036732525.1 Pseudomonadota bacterium
GAGGCCGCGGCCGTGGACATCAAGCCACTGGCCCCGACGCCGCCCGTGACGCCGCCGCTGCCGGCCCGCACCATGCAGGCGACGCTCTCGGTCGCGGCGATCGGCTGCTGCATCGCCATGTCCCTGCCGCTCGCCCATCTCGTCTCCCATGTCAGCGACCTCGGCTACGACCCGGCGCGGGGCGCCGAGATGCTGTCGCTGATGCTGGCCGCTGCGGCGGTCAGCAGCTTCATCGGCGTCGGCTATCTCGGCGGGCGCTATGGCGGCCTGAAGGCAATCTTCATTTTCTCGACCGCCCAGGCCGTCTTCCTGACGATGCTTGCATTCGTCGACGGGCTGGTCGCGCTTTATGTCGCGGGCGTGCTGTTCGGTCTCGGCTATGGCGGCATCCTGCCGTGCTACCCGGTGATCGTCCGGGAGTACCTGCCGGCGGCGGAAGTCGGCCGGCGCACCGGCGTCGTCATCCTCTGCGGCGGGACCGGCATGGCGATCGGCGCCTGGCTCGGCGGCGCCGTCTTCGACGCGACCGGCTCCTACCAGACGGCCTTCCTGATCGGCGCGGCCTGCAATGTCGCCAATCTCGCGATCATCGCCAGCCTGATCGCCCGGACCCGCGATCGCCCTGCGTTGGCGTGACGCCCTTGGCGCCGGGGCGGGATTGTGCGTAGTCTGGCCGCAATACATAGGGAGCTAAGTAAATGGACGCACAGACCAACGACGCCCCCGCCGTACGCCAGGAGGCGCGGCCGGCCCAGGTCGACGTCGTCGTCGTCGGGGCGGGCTTTTCCGGCCTTTACCTCATCCTGAAGCTCCGCAAGCTCGGCCTGTCCTTCCGCGTGTTCGAAGCCGGCTCGGGCGTCGGGGGCACCTGGTACTGGAACCGCTATCCGGGCGCGCGCTGCGACGTCGAGAGCATGCAGTACTCCTATTCCTTCGACGAAGACCTGCAGCAGGAATGGAAGTGGAGCGAGACCTTCGCGCCGCAGCCCGAGATCCTGGACTACGCCAACCACGTCGCCGACCGCTTCGACCTCCGCCGTTCGATCGAGTTCGAGACTCGCGTGACCGCCGCCCACTATGACGCGGCGGCGCGCCGCTGGCGGGTCGAGACGGACCGCGGCGAGGCGGTTAGCGCCCGCTTCTGCATCATGGCGACGGGCTGCCTTTCGGCCCCCCGCGCGCCGGAATTTCCGGGCCTCGAGAGCTTCAGGGGCGAGACCTACCACACCGGCGCCTGGCCGCATGAGGGCGTCGATCTCTCCGGCAAGCGGGTCGCAGTCATCGGCACCGGGTCGTCCGCCATCCAGGCGATCCCGGTGATCGCCAAGGAAGCGGGCCATCTGACCGTTTTCCAGCGCACGCCCAACTACTCGATCCCGGCGCGCACCAAGCCGCTGACGCCGGAATACGAGGCGGAGTGGAAGTCCAACTACGCGGAACGCCGTGAGATCGCCCGCCATACCGCTGTCGGCAACTACTACGATCGCTCCAAGCTCTCCGCGCTCGACGTGTCGGACGAGGAACGGGAGCGCATCTTCAAGGACCGCTGGGCGGTCGGCGGCACCCGCTTCATGACCGCCTTCAAGGACCTGGCGGTCAACCAGGCGGCCAACGACACGGCGGCCGACTTCGTGCGCAGGCAGATCCGGGAGATCGTCAAGGACCCGGCGACGGCGGAGCTGCTCGCCGCCAAGGACTATCCGATCGGCACCAAGCGCATCTGCGCCGACAGCGGCTATTTCGAGACCTACAACCGCCCGAACGTCCGCCTGGTCGACATCAACGCCCATCCGATCCGGGAGATCACCGCCGAAGGCCTGGTCGCGGGCGAGGAGGCGCACGGCTTCGACGTCATCGTCTTCGCGACCGGGTTCGACGCGATGACCGGCACGCTGCTCCGCATCGACATCCGGGGCCGCGGCGGCGAGACGCTCGCCGACGCCTGGGAGGCGGGACCGCGGACATATCTCGGCCTGATGACGGCGGGCTTCCCGAACATGTTCATGATCACCGGGCCGGGCAGCCCGTCGGTCCTCTCCAACATGATGGTCTCGATCGAGCAGCATGTGGATTGGGTCACGGACTGCCTCGACTGGCTCCGCGACCGGGGCGTCGAGGAGATGGAAGCGACGCTGGAGGCGCAGGACGCCTGGGTCGAGCACGGCAACGAGGTCGCCTACAAGACCCTCTATCCGAGCGCGGCGTCCTGGTACATGGGCGCAAACATCGAGGGCAAGCCGCGCGTCTTCATGCCCTATATCGGTGGTGTGGGCGTCTACCGCGAGAAGTGCGACGCCGTCGCGGCCGCGGGCTACGAAGGCTTCCGCCTCGCCGGCGGCGCGGCCGACAAGGAAGCGGCGGCGGACTGATCGGCGGCTTGGAAGCGCGCAGATCAGGGCGGGCGTGACGGGCGCCGGGACTTAATGGCCTGGCGCCGGGTCGCCGGTCGGACTCTCCAACGGCCGCACGAACAGGTCTTCGTCGATGAACGGACCCGAAACGTATTCGAAGCCCAGCTTCAGCGCCGCCTCCGCGAGCGACTTCCGGCGCACGCCGGTCAGGAACCGCGGCCGGTCAAGCTTGTCGGTCGCCGCGATAAACCGCTGAAGTCGCTGCAAACCGCGCGTGTCTCTCGATGTGATATTGTATGCCGTCGTACCGATGGCCGTCATCTCGGTTCCCTGCAGCTTCGGAATTTGCTGCGCATTCGAATCCAAGTGTAAGACAACGCCGCGGCAATATTTCTTGATGGTGTTGACATCCCATCTCAAAGTTTCCGAAAGATAAACATCCCCTCCTCCAATAATATCAAGCAGCAATAATTCCTTGGTCTTGTTGGGGATGCTGCGCAGAAGTGCGTGATATATTGGCGCAAGATTGGAGAAATTGTAGGCTCTATAGTAAATTGGCGTTACGATGGCAGTCCGACTCCTGGACTTGGACTGCATGGCGATAATGTCGGCGGCATAGGTGATCAACTGCTGATCGAAATAGGCCATCATGCGCAGCGAGTTTTGTTCGGCCCGAACGCTGTACCCGTAGCTGAACTCGCCTGTACTCAAACGGCGGCGCATTTGGGCGACGTAGATCGGCGTCGGTCGCAACGCTGCGGTCCAAACGGGATTCATGACCAACTCGATGCCGGCATGCAAGGCATCGGGTCGGGAAAGCTGCTCAAATCCGCCGAGAGACACGGCCGGTTGCGCTTGGCCGCCATACTGCGGCAGCCATACTTCGGGCGCCCGCCGGAATGTCTCCCGATCGATCGGCGTCACGTCGACCATGACGCCGACATTCGAGATATTGTGCTGCGACTTCAGGTCCTGGACGATCGCTTGGCGAGCGGTTTCGCAGAGGTTATTCGCCGCCGTTGGCGTGACGCCGATCAGCAAGGCGACGAAGGCGTGGCCGGACTGCTGGAAAGAAATGCTCGGTTCCTGGATCAATCGCGCCAGTACGTTGTTCGCCACTGAGGCGATTGACGCCGAGTCGGCCGCGTTGTGCGATCCGCTGAGGGGCTCGCCGGTCGCATCCGTCAACCGCATTTGAAAGAGACCTGCGTTGGCCTCTCCCCCGACTGCGAGCAGCGCATCGATCAGCTTGAAAAGCTTCTCAATGCGCTCGTCGTCGATCGTACCAGGACTGGCGATCTCCATAGCAGTCTCTCTGCATATTAAGTGGGCGAAGCCAAATCTTCAGCGGCCGTACGCACGCGGCCTGCAACGACTTCCTGTCGTGTGGCGGTCCGTAGATGGCCGCAAGGCGGGTTCTCCGCCTGGAATTGCCGACCGCTTCATCACGACATACGAGATACTCGCAAAGCTGACTACTAATTGCAAATCATCGGAATGGCGGGAAAAATGGCGCCGAACGCATGTGCCAAGCTCGGTGACGCATCGGCCGACTGAGCGGCTTCAGCGCCCGCATACCGCCAGTCGCCCGACCCGCTCCGTCAACAGATCGAAGAACCCGTCGGCGTCGACTTCGCCGATGACGTGAGCGTTCTTCGGGCGATCGGTCACGCCCCACCAGTCGACGACGGAGGCGCCCAAGGTCAGGGGCGACGTCGTCTCGATCTCGACATTGCAGTCGCGACCCCGGAAGAGGTCCGGCTTGAGCAGCCAGGCGATCGTCGTCGGGTCGTGCAGCGGACCGCCGTCGCGGCCGTATTTCTCGGCATTGAAGCGGCCGTAGAAGGACAGCATGTCGGCGAGCGCCGCGGCCGCCTTGCCGCCGAGCGCGCGGATGCGGGCGATGCGATCGGGGGTCGCGAGCGCTTGATGCGTGACATCGAGCGGCATCATCACGATGGGAACGCCCGCGCGGAACACGTCGGCCGCCGCTTCCGGGTCGGCGTAGAAATTGAACTCGGCCGCCGGGGTGATGTTGCCTTGTGCGAAATAGCCGCCGCCCATCAGCACGACTTGCCGGGCGCGCCGGATCGCTTCGGGGGCCTTCCGGACGGCGAGCGCGACATTGGTCAGCGGGCCGATCGCGACGAGCGTCACGGTCCCGGTGGGCGCCGCCGTCAGCGTCTCGACGATGAAATCGACGGCGTGGCCCGGCTGCAGCGGCATGGTCGGCGGCGCGAGATCGGGCCCGTCGAGGCCGCTTTGCCCGTGCGCATGCTCCGCCGTCGTCATCGGGCCGGAGAGCGGTCGGTCCGCGCCGGCGAAGACGGCCAAGTCCGGCCGGCCGCACAGCTCGCAGACGATGCGGGCGTTACGGCTCGTCAGGTCGAGCGGCACGTTGCCGGCGACCGTGGTGATCCCCAACACCTCGAGCTCCGGGCTCGCGAGCGCCAGCATGATCGCGGCCGCATCGTCCTGGCCCGGATCGCAGTCGATGATGATCTGCACGGGTCGCCTGCGCTCAGTTCGCGGCGCGGAGATACTGGCCGTACCAGTCGAAGTCGACGAACTCCACATAGGCGTCGATCAGCCGCTTGGTGACCGGCCCCGGCACAGCGCCGTCGCCGACCTTGACGCCGTTGATGCTGCCGACCGGGCAGATGCAGAAGCTGGTCGACGTGACGAAGCTCTCGGCCGAGCTGTAGGCGTCGAAGAGGTCGATGTCGGCTTCCTCGACCGGGATGCCGGCGGCGGCGGCGAGGTCGAAGGTCGTCTGACGGCTGACGCCGGGCAGGACGTACTGCTCCTTGGGCGTCAGCACCGCGCCGTCCTTCACCAGGAATATGTTGGAGCCCTTGCCCTCCGCCAGATTGCCGTTCGTATCCAGCAGCACGGCGAGCGCATCCGGGTCGCGCGCCTGCACCTCCAGGTCGGCGAGCACCAGGTTCAGGTAGTTGTGCGTCTTGGCGCGGGGGGAGAGCGTGTCGGGCGACGGCCGGCGGACGGAGGGCGTGACGATCCGGAGGCCCTCCCGGTAGTGCTTCGCGCGCTGGCGAAGCGGCAGCTTCGCCGCCTCGACGATGACGGTGCGCTCCGGCCAGTCGGGCCAGCGTTCCCGGTCGGCCGGGTCGAGGCCGCGGGTCACGCGCTGCGTCAGCCAGATGTCCTCGTCGGGCCCGATCGACTTCAGGCACTGCGCCGCCACCGCCTCGGTCGCCTCGACCAGGGTCTCCCGCGAGACGCCGGGATCGATCTGGAGATAGCGGAGCGAGCGGTCGAAGCGGTCCAGATGCTCC
Organism: Pseudomonadota bacterium; assembly: GCA_036732525.1. GTDB lineage: Bacteria > Pseudomonadota > Alphaproteobacteria > Bin95 > Bin95 > VMCJ01. Next base: position 6,109 of record DAINCG010000187.1, read on the forward strand.
TCCAGCTTGAAGATCTTGTGGCCGAAGGTGCGCGTCGTGTCGAACGCCGCGTCGCCATATTTGAAGCCGCGGTCGCGGATCGGCACGACCGCCTCCCGCTCCGGCACCAGTTTGCCGTTCAGCCAGACGACCCAATCCTCGGCCATGACCTTTGTCCTCTCTCTGTCAGGCGAAAGCCTGTTCGTGCCGAGCTTCCTCGGCGGCGTAGTTTGCGTGGTAGAGGCCGACGCCCAGCCGGTGATTGGCGACGGCGTCGTCGTCGAGCTCGCGTTCCGGCGGCCGCAGCAGTTGGAAATTGCCGAAGCGGTCTTCGCCGCGCACCAGCATGGCGCCCGGCTTCTCGGCGAGCTTGCCGCGGACGTGCGGCGGAATGAAGTTCAGGCCGAGGCCGACGCGCCGGTGCGCCGCGCCGTTCGGGCCGGACCGGTGCGGGCAGAGGCCATGGTGCATCGAGAATTGCCCGGCCTTGAGCGGCATCGCCCGCGCGCCGACGTCGTCGAGCGGCTCCAGAATGGTCTGGCTCGCCCGGTTGACGCTGTTGGCGACGACGCGCGTCCGGTGATGCATCAGGCGGGGCCGGCCTTCGAACGAGAGCGCCTCCATGCAGCCGGCGGCCTGGTCGGCGTCGGTCAGCGCGATCCAGACGGTGACCTCTTCCTCCGGCGTCAGGCCGTAATAGGCGGAGTCCTGGTGCCAGGCGGCGACGGTCGGGGAGCCGGGGTCCTTGATGAAGAAGGTGGAGGTGTAGACCATGAGGTCCGGCCCCAGCAGGTCCGCGACCGCGTCCAGGATGCGCGCGTCGAACGCGAGGCGGGCGACCCAGGGCAGCGCCAGATGCCCCATGGAGCGCCAGTTCATCTCCGTCGCATGGTTGACCGGCGCGCCGAGCCACGCCTCGAACCGCTCCAGGCCCGCCTGGCATTCGGCGAGTTCGGCCGCGTCCAGCAGATCGAACGGCGCGAGGAACCCGTCCCGCCGGAACGCCGCGACTTGGTCTTCCGTCAGCGCCGGCATCGGCGTCGTCTCCCTTTGGGCGGTCAGAACGCCGCCTTTGCGATCGCCTCGAGTTGCGCGCCCATTTCGTCCTCCGTGTCGACGTGGACCGGCCGGACGACGACGCGGTCGGCGCCGGCCTTCAGATAGGCCTGGATCGCGTCCCGCTCGCCCGCCGGGCCGTAGACCGAGACGGTCAGGGATTTCGGGTCGCGCCCGGCCGCCGTCGCCAGCTTGTGCAGTTCCTTGATCGCGTCCGCCAAGTCCTCGGGCGAGATGCGGTTCGGCAGCCAGCCGTCGGCATGGTCGACGACGCGCTGCAAGACGTTCTTCGCATGGCCGCCGAGCACGATGGGCGGGCGCGGCAGTTGGATTGGCTTCGGGTAGACGCGGACCGGCGCGAAGTCGAAGAACTCGCCATGATACTCGCCGGCGTCGTTGGCCCAGCAGGCCTCCATCGCCTCCAGGGCTTCGCGGGTCTGGGTCCAGCGGCGCTTGAAGTTCCCGCCGAACAGCTCGACCTCCTCCTTCAGCCAGCCGGTGCCGACGCCCAGGATGAAGCGCCCGCCGGAATAATAGTCGAGCGCGGCGATCTCCTTGGCCAGCAGCAAGGGGTTGCGCTGCGGGATCAGCGTGATGCCGGTGCAGAGCTTCAACGTCGTCGTGACGGCGGAGGCGCGGGCGAGCGCGATATAGGGCTCGGTGAAGTGCGAATAGGTCCACGGGATCTCCCCACCGGTCGCCGGGAACTTGCTGGCGCTCTCGACCGGAACGGCGGGGTGCTCGGCATACCAGATCGAATCGAAGCCGAGCCGCTCCGCTTCCCGCCCCATGAAGACGGGATCGATGGTGTAGGCGGGCAGCGGTATGGCTAGTCCGACGGTCATGGGAACGACCTCCCCTCGGCTGGTGCGCTCGGGCGAGGATAGCGCGACGGATGGATCGGATGGAATGTCCGCATGATCCAGCCGTCCCGGTCGGCGCCCGGTCCGTTTATGCGAACGCCGGCATGACCTCCTCGGCGAAGAGGCGCATGGAGTTCATCACCTGGGGCTGCTGGAGGTCGCCGAACCAGAAGTTGGCGTTGAAGTGGTCGATCTTCATGGCGTCCTTGAGTTCCTCCAGCTTGGCGATGCACTGGTCGGGCGTGCCCATGATGAAATAGCGGTCGAGCAGGTCCTCGGTCGACGGCTCTTCGTCGAACGGCACGGCGATGGCGCGGCCTTTTTCGACGCGCTCCAAGCCCTGGCGGAGGCTCAAGGTGACGCGCATGTTCCAGCGCGCCTGCTCGACGACCGCCGGCAGTTCGGACTCGTCGCGGGTCACGTAGACCGGACGCTGCGTCGAGACCCGCATCTTCGCTTTCACATCCGGCGCGATGTCGAGCGCGTCGAAGCCCTTGCGGAATTCCCGCAGACGGTCGACCGAGACGCCGAATCCGCCGGAAACCAGGTTGAAGCCCCGCCGGGCCGTCGCCTCGACCGACTCCATGCTCTGCCCGACGACCCAGATCGGCGGGTGCGGGTCCTGCTGCGGCAGCGGGAAGACACTGGTTTCCTCGAAGCTGTAATGCTTGCCGTGATAGGCGAAGGGCTTCCCCTTGAACGCCTCCAGCAGGATGTCGACCGCCTCGTCGAAGCGGGACCGGCTGTCGTCGAGGGAGAGGCCGAAACGCTCGAACTCATAGGTCTGGTAGCCGCGGCCGAGGCCGACGTCGAGGCGGCCGCCGCTCAGCATGTCGGCGGTCGCGATCTCCTCCGCGACGATCAGCGGGTGATGCAGCGGCAGCACGACGACGGCGGAGCCGACGCGAATGCGCTCCGTCTTCCCAGCCAAGTGGGTC
>DAINCG010000188.1:0-8883 GCA_036732525.1 Pseudomonadota bacterium
GGCGGCGTTGGCGCTCGGCCGGTCGTACCAGAAGCCGATCAGCAGGTAGGAGCAGACGCCCACGCCCTCCCAGCCGAAGAACATCTGCACCAGGTTGTCCGCCGTCACCAGCATCAGCATGGCGAAGGTAAACAGCGAGAGGTACGACATGAACCGCGGCTTGGAGTGGTCGTGGCTCATGTAGCCGATCGAGTAGACGTGCACGCAGGCCGACACGATCGTGACGACGCACATCATCACGACGGAGAGCGTGTCGAAGCGGAGCGCCCAGGCGGCTTCGAAGTTGCCCGACTCGATCCAGCGGAACAGTTCGACGCTGCGCGGCGCGTGGCCGAGCGCGACGTCGATGAAGGCGATGACGGAAATGACCGCCGCCAGGATCAAGGCGGAGCAGGTCGCGAGCTGCGAGCCGCGGTCGCCCAGGCTGCGGCCGAACAGGCCGGCGGCGAGCGCGCCCGCGAGCGGCAGGAAGATCGCGATGACGTAGAGGGCGTTCATGCGTCCATCAGCCCTTCATCATGCTGACGTCTTCGACCGCGATGGAGCCGCGGTTGCGGAAGTAGACGACAAGAATCGCAAGTCCGATGGCGGCTTCCGCCGCCGCCACCGTCAGGATGAACATGGCGAAGGCCTGCCCGCCGAGGTCGCCCATGAAGGCCGAAAACGCGACCAGATTGATATTGACCGCGAGCAGCATCAGCTCGATCGACATCAGGATGACGATGACGTTCCGCCGGTTCAGGAAGATGCCGAAGATGCCGAGCGTGAAGAGCACGGCGGCGACGGCGAGATAGTGGCCGATGCCGATGGTCATTGGGCGCCTCCCCCGACCGGAACGTCGACGACCTCGACCGCGCTCTTCGGATCGCGCGCCAGCTGGTCGGAAATCCGCTGGCGGCGCACGCCCGGACGGCTGCGCAGCGTCAGCACGATCGCGCCGATCATGGCGACCAGCAGGATCAGGCCCGCGACCTGGAAGAGGACGAAGAGGTCGGTGTAGATGATTCGGCCGAGCGCGCGGGTGTTCTCCACCTGGTCGGCGGGCGGCGTCGGCAGCGCGCCGCCGACGATCGGCGCGTCGCCGATGTGGATGCCGCCGAGAACCAGGCCGAGCTCCGCCAGGAGCGCCAGGCCGACCAGCGCGCCGACCGAAATGTACTGCGAGGCGCCGGCGCGCAGCTCCCGGAAATTCACGTCGAGCATCATGACGACGAACAGGAACAGCACCGCGACCGCGCCCACATAGACGACGACCAGCGCCATCGCCAGGAACTCCGCGCCCAACAGAACGAACAGGCCGGCGGCGTTGAAGAACGACAGGATCAGGAACAACACCGCATGCACGGGGTTGCGCGCGGTCACCACCATCACGCCGGACGCGATGGCGACCGCGGCGAAAAGGTAGAAACAGAGTACGGCTACGGTCATGCGGCTCCCCCCAGGCTCGACCTGGTCTACGCGGTCAACGGTACGGCGCGTCTTGCGCCAGATTGTGGGCGATGGCGGTCTCCCACCGGTCGCCGTTCTCCAGGAGCTTCTGCTTGTTGTACATCAGCTCCTCGCGGGTTTCGGTCGCGAACTCGAAGTTCGGGCCCTCGACGATCGCGTCCACCGGGCAGGCCTCCTGACAGAAGCCGCAATAGATGCATTTCGTCATGTCGATGTCGTAGCGCGTCGTCCGGCGGCTGCCGTCCTCGCGCGGTTCGGCCTCGATGGTGATCGCCTGCGCCGGGCAGATCGCCTCGCAGAGCTTGCAGGCGATGCAGCGCTCTTCCCCGTTCGGATAACGGCGGAGCGCATGCTCGCCGCGGAACCGCGGGCTCAAGGGCCCCTTCTCATAGGGGTAGTTCAGCGTGACTTTCCGCTTGAACATGTACCGGAAGGTCAGCGCCATGCCCGACACGAGCTCGGTCAGCAGGAAGCCGCGGGCGGCGCGATCGACGAAGGCCATCTTGGGTCTTTCCTTTCCGCGCTAGTTCTTCGGCAGCCAGTCGAACGTCACGAGCACGCCCGCCGTCAACGCCACCCAGAGCAGCGAGAACGGCAGGAACACCTTCCAACCGAGCCGCATCAACTGGTCGTAGCGATATCGCGGGAAAGTCGCACGCACCCACAGGAAGCAGAACAGCACTGCGGCCGTCTTGGCGGCGAACCAGAAGACGCCGGGGATCCAGTTGAACGGCGCCACGTCCAGGATCGGCAGCCAGCCGCCCAGGAACAGGGTGACGGTCATGCCGCTCATCAGGATCATGTTGGCGTATTCGCCGAGGAAGAAGAGCGCGAAGGTCATCGCCGAATATTCGACGTTGTAGCCCGACACGAGCTCCGCTTCCGCTTCCGGCAGGTCGAACGGCGCCCGGTTGGTTTCGGCCAGCGCCGAGACGAAGAAGATCACGAACATCGGGAACAGCGGGATGGCGAACCAGAGGCCTTGCTGCGCCATGACGATGTCGGTGAGGTTGAGCGAGCCGACGCAGAGCAGCACGGTAATGATGACGAAGCCGATCGAGACCTCGTAGGAGACCATCTGTGCCGCCGAGCGCAGCGCGCCGAGGAACGGATAGCGCGAATTCGAGGCCCAGCCGGCGATGATGATGCCGTAGACGCCGAGCGACGAGATCGCGAAGAGGTAAAGGATGCCGACGTTAATGTCGGCGATCGCCCAGCCGAGGTCGACCGGGATCACCGCCCAGGCGACGAAGGCCAGGATGAAGGTCAGCATCGGCGCGGCCACGAACAGCACCGGGTTGGCGCCCGCCGGAACGATGGTTTCCTTGGTCAGCAGCTTCAGGCCGTCCGCGATCGGCTGAAACAGACCGAACGGGCCGACGACATTCGGTCCCCGCCGGAGCTGCATCGACGCGATGACCTTGCGTTCGGCCAGCGTCAGGTAGGCGACCGCGCCCATAAGCGGCAGCACCGTCGCCACGATGTGGAGGACGATCAGGACCGTCGGCCAAGCGTAGCCGCTCCAGAAACCATCAGCCATGGGCTTCGACCTGTTCCGACCGGGCGTCCGGACCGAATTCCGCGGTGCATTTCGCCATGGTCGGACTCGCGCGGGAAATCGGGTCGGTCATATAGAAGTTCGCAACCGCGCTCCGGAACGGCGCGGCGTCGAGCGCGCCTTCTACCCCGAAGTCGCCCCAGGCGCCAGCCGCCTGCTCGTCGATATCGGCCAGGACCGGCGTCGCCTGGTACATGGCGTCGCGAAGCGCCCGCAGATCGTTGAACGGCAGCGTCGCGTCGACGTGCGCCGACAGCGCGCGCAGGATCGCCCAGTCCTCCTTGGCGTCGCCCGGCGGAAAGACCGCGCGGAAGCCGCGCTGCGGCCGGCCTTCGGTGTTGACGTAGGTGCCGTCCTGCTCCGTATAGGCGGCGCCCGGCAGAATGACGTCGGCCGCATGGGCGCCGGCGTCGCCGAGCGCGCCCTGGTAGATGACGAAGGCGTTCTTCAGGCGGGACGCGTCCAGTTCGTCCGCGGCCAGCAGGTAGACCGTTTCGATCTCGCCCGATTCGGCGCCGTCCAGGATGCCGGCGACGTCGCGCCCGCCTTCGCCCGGCACGAAGCCGAGGTCGAGGCCGCCGACGCGGCTCGCGGCCGTATGCAGCACGCCGAAGCCGTTCCACTCGTCCGTGACAGTCGCGAGCGCGCGCGCCTTGGCGCGCACGGCGGCGCCGTCCGGCCGGGCAAGCGCCGCGGCGCCGACGATCACGAGCGGCCGTTCGGCGCCGGCGAGGAAATCCGCCGCCTTCTCAAAACCTTCCGGCCCGTCGCCCAGGCGCTCGACCGGGTAGGTCAGGTCGCCGACCTCGCCAATCGCGGCGACCTTGAAGCCGCCTGCGAGGGAGCGGCGCCGGATGCGCGCATTGAAGACCGCCGCCTCGACCCGGGGATTGCTCCCGATCAGCAGCAGACGGTCGGCCTCGTCGATCCCGGCGATCCCGGCGTTCAGGATGTAGGCGCCGCGCGGCGCGCCGGGCGCGATCTTCATGCCGTCCTGCCGGCAGTCGAGACTCGTGACGCCGAGTCCGCCGAACAGCGCCTTCGCGGCGTACATCGTCTCGCAGTCGACCTGGTCGCCGGCGATGACGGCGAGTTTCGCGGGATCGGTCGCCTTGATACGGTCGGCGACGACGCGCAGCGCCGCGTCCCAGTTGGACGGCTTCAGCTTGCCGTCGGCGCCGCGCACATAGGGCGTGTCGAGCCGCTGGCGCTTCAGGCCGTCGATGGCGAAGCGGGTCTTGTCGGAGATCCACTCCTCGTTGACCTCTTCGTTGAGGCGCGGCAGCACGCGCAGCACTTCCGGCCCGCGCGCGTCGACACGGATGTTGGAGCCGAGCGCGTCCATGACGTCGATCGATTCGGTCTTGGTGAGCTCCCACGGCCGGGCGACGAAGGCGTAGGGCTTCGAGGTCAGCGCGCCGACGGGGCAGAGGTCGATGACGTTGCCGGAAAGCTCCGACGCGATGCCGGCCTCGAGCGTCGTGATCTCGGTCGAGCCGCCGCGGCCGAGCGCGCCGATCGCCGGCACGCCCGCCACCTCGTCGATGAAGCGGACGCAGCGGGTGCAGTGGATGCACCGGGTCATGATCGTCTTGACCAGGGGGCCCATATATTTGTCGGTCACCGCCCGCTTGTTTTCCTCGAAGCGGCTGGACGACACGCCATAGCCCATGGCCTGGTCCTGCAGATCGCACTCGCCGCCCTGGTCGCAGATCGGGCAGTCGAGCGGGTGGTTGATCAGCAGCATTTCCATCACGCCCTTGCGGGCATGGCGGACCATTTCGGAATCGGTGAAGACTTCCATGTTGTCGCCGGCCGGCATGGCGCAGGAGGCCGCGGGCTTCGGCGGCCCCGGCTTGATCTCGACCAGGCACATGCGGCAGTTGCCGGCGATCGACAGGCGCTCGTGATAGCAGAAGCGCGGGATTTCCTTGCCCGCCGCCTCGCAGGCCTGCAGGACGGTCGCGCCGCGCGGAACTTCGACCTCGACGCCGTCGACTTTGAGTGTCGGCATATCCCGTTCCCCTAGGCCGCGGCCTGCCGGCGCTCGAGAATGCGCCGCTCGATCTCCGGCCGGAAATGCCGGATCAGCCCCTGGATCGGCCACGATCCGCCGTCGCCGTGGGCGCAGATCGTGTGGCCTTCGATCTCCTTGGTGACGTCGTGCAGCATGTCGATCTCTTCGATCCGGGCCTCGCCGCGGACCATGCGCTGCATGACCCGGTGGACCCAGCCGAAGCCCTCGCGGCAGGGCGTGCACTGGCCGCAGCTCTCATGCATGTAGAAATAGGACAGCCGCGCAATCGCCTTCACGACGTCCGTCGACTTGTCCATGACGATGACCGCCGCGGTGCCGAGGCCACTTTGGACCGCGCGGAGCGCGTCGAAGTCCATCAGCACGTCGTCGCAGATGTCCTTCGGCAGGATCGGCGTCGACGAGCCGCCCGGGATGACCGCCAACAGATTGTCCCAGCCGCCGCGCACGCCGCCGGCGTGCTTCTCGATCAGCTCCCGCATCGGGATGCTCATCGCTTCTTCGACGTTGCAGGGCGTGTTCACGTGGCCCGAGATGCAGAAGACCTTGGTGCCGGCGTTGTTCTCGCGCCCGAAGGAAGAGAACCACTCGGCGCCCCGCCTGAGGATGGTCGGCGCGGCGGCGATCGTCTCGACGTTGTTGACCGTGGTCGGCCGGCCGTAGAGGCCCGCCATCGCCGGGAACGGCGGCTTCAGGCGCGGCTGGCCCTTCTTGCCTTCCAGGCTTTCGATCAGGGCGGTTTCCTCGCCGCAGATATAGGCCCCGGCGCCGCGGTGCAGGTAGAGGTCGAAATCGTAGCCGGACCCGCAGGCGTTCTTGCCGAGGAGGCCCGCGTCATAGGCCTCCTGGATGGCGGCGTCGAGGATCTGCGCCTCGTTGTAGAACTCGCCGCGGATGTAGATGTAACCCGCCGTCGCGCCGAGGCCGACGCCGGCGAGCAGGCAGCCCTCGACCAGCTTGTGCGGATCGTTCCGCATCATGTCCCGGTCCTTGCAGGTGCCGGGTTCGCCCTCGTCCGCGTTGACCACGAGGTAGCGCGGCTTGCCGTCGTCGTCCTTCGGCATGAACGACCACTTGAGGCCGGTCGGGAAGCCCGCGCCGCCGCGGCCGCGCAGGCCGGATTTCTTCATCTCCTCGACGATCCACTCGCGGCCCTTGAGGATGATGTCCTTCGTGCCGTCCCAGTCGCCGCGCTTGCGCGCAGCGTCCAGGTTCCACGGCTCCGCGCCGTAGAGATTGGTGAAGATGCGGTCTTCGGGCTTCAGCACCGGTGTTCGTCTCCGCTCTCGGGCGATCAGGCTTCCGCGGGTTCAGACCCGCGGCGGCCGTTCTGCGGGCCATGGGCCGGCTTCTCGCCCGCCTTGAAGGCGTCGAGCAACCGTTCGGTCGAGGCCTTGTCGAGGTCCTCGTAGTAGTCGTCGTCGATCTGGATCATCGGCGCGTTCACGCAGGCGCCGAGGCACTCGACTTCGTGCAGGCTGAACATGCCGTCCGGCGTCGTCTCGCCGAAGCCGATGCCGAGCTTCGCCTTGCAGGCCGCGACGACGTCGTCGGACCCGCGCAGCCAGCAGGGGGTCGTGGTGCAGACCTGCACCTTGTGCTTCCCCTTCGGCGCCAGGAAATACATCGTATAGAAGGTCGCGACCTCCCACACCCGGATCGACGGCATCTCCAGCATGTCGGCGACGTATTCGATCGCGGCGCGCGGCAGCCAGCCGTCGTGCTGGCGCTGCGCGATGTCGAGCAGCGGCATGACCGCGCTCTGCTTTTTCGCCGGCGGGTACTTGGCGATGATCTTCTCGGCGCGCTGCATGTTGGCGTCGTCGAACGCAAAGCTCGCCGGCTGCAGATGATCGGGCGCGATCTCGATGCCGCTCATCGGTCGACCTCGCCGAAAACGATGTCCATGGAGCCCAGGATGGCCACGCTGTCGGCCAGCATGTGCCCCTTGGAGCAGAACTCCATCGCCTGGAGATGCGCGAAGCCCGGCGCCCGGATCTTGCAGCGATAGGGCTTATTGGTGCCGTCGGAGACGAGGTAGACGCCGAATTCGCCCTTGGGCGCCTCGACCGCGGTGTAGGTCTCGCCGGCCGGCACGTGATAGCCCTCGGTGTAAAGCTTGAAGTGATGGATGAGCGCTTCCATCGAGCGCTTCATGTCGCCCCGCTTCGGCGGCGCGACCTTGCCGTCCTCGGTCATCACCGGACCGTCCGGCATATTGACGCAGCACTGTCGGATGATCTTCAGGCTCTCCGCCATTTCCTCGACCCGGCAGACATAGCGGTCGTAGCAGTCGCCGTTCTTGCCGATCGGCACGCCGAAGGTCATGTCGGCGTAGGCATCATAGGGCTGGGCGCGCCGCAGGTCCCAGGCGACGCCGGAACCCCGCAGCATCGGCCCCGTAAAGCCCCAGTCGAAGGCGTCGCGCGCCGAGACGACGCCGATGCCGACCGTGCGCTGCTTGAAGATGCGGTTGCCGTCCAGGAGCGAGCGCATGTCGTCGACGAAGGCCGGGAACTGCTCGCACCATTCCAGGATGTCGTCGATCATGCCGGCCGGCAGGTCCTGGTGGACGCCGCCGGGGCGGAAATAGGCCGCGTGCAGCCGCGCGCCGGAGACGCCCTCGTGGAACTCCATCAGCTTCTCGCGCTGTTCGAAGCCCCAGAGCATCGGCGTCATCGCGCCAACGTCCATCGCGAAGGCGGTGATGTTCAGCAAGTGGTTCAGGATGCGCGAGATTTCCGCGAAGAGCACGCGGACATACTTGCCGCGCGGCGGCGGTTCGATGCCGAGCAGCTTCTCGACGGCAAGGCTGTAGGCGTGCTCCTGGCACATCGGCGCCACGTAATCCAGCCGGTCGAAATACGGGAGCGCCTGCAGGTAGGTCTTGTACTCGATCAGCTTCTCGGTGCCGCGATGCAAGAGGCCGATATGGCTGTCGATGCGGTCGACGATCTCGCCGTCGAGCTCCATCACCATGCGCAGCACGCCGTGGGCGGCCGGGTGCTGGGGCCCGAAGTTCAGGGTGTAGTTCTTGATATGGGCTTCGGCCATCGGTCGGGCTCAGTCCGTCTTCTCGGCCGGTTCGGCCTTCTCGTCGCCCGGCAGGTGGCGCTGCGCGCCCTCCCAGGGGCTCAGGAAGTCGAAGCTGCGGAAGTCCTGCTGCAGCTTGACCGGTTCGTAGACGACGCGCTTCTGCTCGACGTCGTAGCGCACTTCGACATAGCCCGTCAGCGGGAAGTCCTTGCGCAGCGGATGCCCCTCGAAGCCGTAGTCCGTGAGGATGCGGCGCAAGTCCGGATGATCCGAGAAGAAGACGCCATAGAGGTCCCAGACCTCTCGCTCGAACCAGTTCGCCGCGTTGAAGACGCCGACGACCGACGGCACGGGCGTGTCCTCGTCGGTCGTGAGCTTGACGCGGACCCGATGGTTCTGGCGGACGCTCAAGAGGTTATAGACGACTTCGAACCGTTCCGGGCGGCCCGGATAGTCGACGCCGCAGACGTCGACCAGGGTCTTGCAATCGACCGTGCCGTCGTCCTTGAGGAAACTCAGGACGCGGACGATGGCGTCGCGCCGGACGGTCAGCATCAGCTCGCCGAGCCTGACCTCGTGCGACAGGACCAGATCGCCGATTTCCTCGACGATGTGTTCGGCCAGTTCTTCCAAGTTCGCTTCTCCCGGACCCGCTAACGCAACAGCGTGCCGGTGCGCTTGATCTTCTTCTGCAGCTGCAGCACGCCGTAGAGCAGCGCCTCCGCCGTCGGCGGGCAGCCGGGCACGTAGACGTCGACCGGCACGATGCGGTCGCAGCCGCGCACCACGGAGTAGGAATAGTGAT
>DAINCG010000189.1:0-936 GCA_036732525.1 Pseudomonadota bacterium
GACTGGCTGGCCGAACTCGCCATCGAACTGGTCGAGGAACTCGGCGAGGCGCGCGCCTGGCAGGTGATGCAGCGGACGGGAGCGGCCGTCGCGGGCCGTCGGCCGCTGCCGGCGTGCGACACGCTCGGCGCGCTCGAAACCGCGGTCGGGCGCGAGCTGGCGGCGCTGAACTGGGGTTGGGCGCGAATCTCCGCGCGGGGGGCCGGGATCGATATTGTCCACGGCGCCTATCCGATCGCGCCGGCGCCGGCCGATCCCGCCGGCGGCTGGTTCGCCGCTGTGCTCGAAGGTCTATACACGCAATGGCTGGGGGCGCTGTCGGGCGACGACGAGCTCACGGCGATCGCGACCGCCCGGCCGGAGTCGATCGGCGACGTCATACCGCTGCGCTATGCTCGGCACGGCGATCCGCGGCTGCCGCTCTAATTTTGCCTAATTCAGCTTGACGCGCGTCAGAATCCGAGTATCTAGGCGGAATACGCAAAGATGAGGGCACGCCATGGACACGTTGACCGGCATGCGCCTGTTCGCCGAAGTCGTCGACGACGGCGCCTTCTCCGAAGCCGGCCGCAGGTTGGGGCTTGCGGCGTCGTCCGTCAGCCGGCAGGTCAACGGGCTCGAGGACACTCTTAACGCGCGTCTGCTCAACCGTTCGACGCGGAGCCTCAGCCTGACGCACGCGGGCGAGATCTACTACGAACGCGTCCGCCGGATCTTGAGCGAGGTCGCCGAAACGAACGCCGCGGTGGCGCAGCTCGAAGCGTCGCCACGGGGCCTTTTGCGCTTGAACGCCCCGGTCGTCTTCGGCCGCCGTCATATCGCGCCGCATCTGGCCGCGTTTTGCGAGCGCTATCCCGACGTCTCCATCGAACTCACGCTGACGGACCACTTCGTCGATGTCATCGAATCCGGCGCCGACGTCGTCATCCGCGTCGG
>DAINCG010000189.1:1036-8790 GCA_036732525.1 Pseudomonadota bacterium
CGAGCTATCTGGAGCGGCATGGGACGCCGCAGACGGCCGACGACCTCGCGGAACACAGCTGCCTCGTCTACAAGAACAACGTCAGCCTGGCCGAGTGGCACATCAAGAACGCGGTCGGCGACGTCGCCCGGGTCAAGGTGCGCGGGCCGCTGACGGCCAACAACACCGAAGCGCTGCACGCAGCCGCGCGCGACGGCCTCGGCATCGCGCTTCTACCGACATGGACGATGGGCGACGATGTCCGCTCCGGCCGGCTCGTACGGCTGCTGCCGGGACATGAAGCCGACCTGCACGCCCAGGAAACCGCGATCCACGCGATCTACCCGCACGCCCGCCATCTGTCCGCCAAGGTGCGCGCTTTCGTCGACTTCCTGGTCGAGAAGTTCCGACCGACGCCTTACTGGGAATGCGACGACGTCGCCGATTGCGGGCCGGAACGTCTCATCGCGGCGAACAGGTAGACCGCCGTCAGCGCCGCCGCGATCATCGCGACCGGCAGGACGAGGGATTCCTGCGTCGCGTTCAGCAGGTAGCCGCAGACGATTCCGCCAACCGCGCCCATCGTCATTTGCAGGAAGCCGGTCATACCGGACGCGGCGCCCGCCTGGGACGGGTCCGCGCTGATCGCGCCTGCGATGGCGTTCGGCGTCGAGAAGCCGTTGCCGGCGGACACGAACCCCATCAGCAGGAACATCGCGGCGGCCGTCATCATGTCCAGCAGGGCGAGGGCGGTCATGATCGCCAGGCCGATCGTGGCGGCGATGAAGCCGACCCAGATCATGCGGTCGCCGCCGATGCGGGCCGAAAACCGGCCGGTCATGCCATTGCCGAACATGTAGGCGATCGAGAGCGCCAGGAACCATTGGCCATAGCCGCTCGGCGAAACGCCGAGCAGGGTCTCGCTAACATAGGGCGAGCAGGCGACGAAGATGTAGTAGGCGGTCGCGCTGAACGCCGCCGGCATGGCGTAGGCGCGGAAACCGGCCGTCTTCAGGATGCGGAAGTTGGCCGCGACGATGCCGCCGAGCCTGACCGGCGAGTGGCGACGCTGCGTCAGCGTCTCGTGCAGGCCGAAGAGGCAAAGCAGGAACGTCAACAGGCCGCCGACGAGCGGCACGAGCAGCACCGCTCTCAGGCCCTGCGCCTCGAACATCCAGCCGCCGAGCGGCGAGGCGAGCATGGGCGCGACGACCATCGCCATGGTCACGTAGCCGATCATCGAAGCCGATCGCTCGCGGTCGTAGACGTCGCGGATCGCAGCGCGGGCGAGCGCCATGCCCGCGCATCCGCCGATCGCCTGCAGGGCGCGTCCAACCGCCAGCGTCTCGATCGTGGCAGCCCAGACGGTCAGCGCAGATCCCACCATGAAGATCGCCAAGCCGATCAGCGTCATCGTCCGCCGCCCGTAGCGGTCCGAGAGGGGGCCGTAGAAGAGTTGCGCCGTCGCAAAAGCGAAAAGATACATATAGACCATGGACTGCGCGGCCGAATACGAGACGTCGTAAAGGCGTTGCAGGCCGGGCATGGTCGGCCCGATGATGTTGAGGGTCATCGGACCAAGCGCGGTCATTGCGACCAGCACGAGCATGTGCGGCCGTTTCGGCTGAGCGGCAGTCATCGGGCGGCGCCTGGCGACGGAATCGGAAATGGGTATCGACGCGCCATTCTAGCGGACTTCGCGGCGCGACAGCAGGGACCGGAGAAATGGCGTCGGACCATCGCTTTATCATCGTCGGCTTCGACGCGCTGCGCCCGGAACTCGTGACGGCGGAGCATGCGCCGACGCTTGCCGCGTGGCTGGATGGCGCCGCTCGCTTCTCGAATGCCCGGTCGGTCTTTCCGTCAGAAACCAAGGTCGCCATGGCGTCGATCTCGACGGGAAGCTGGCCGGGCGCCCACGGCATCGTCGCGAACAGCTATTTTGAGCCGGCGACGGCGGACGGACGGTTGTTCGACACGGGCGACGTCCGGCAACTCGCGCGCGTGACGGAGGCGAATTTCGGCGCCCTCGTGACCGCGCCGACGCTGGGCGGCGCGCTGAAGGCGGCGGGGAAGTCCTATTTGACCGTCAGCACCGGCACGGCCGGAAACGCCCGCTTTCTCAACCCTCGCGCCCGCGACCAGGATCTCGTCGCCTATTCGATTCTGGGCGAGGAGGCGTCGAGCCAGCGGGCCGACTTTGCCGGCTGCGTCGCGCGGTTCGGCCCGCCGCCCGCCGCCGCCGTGCCGAACGTCGAGCGCTGCCGCTACGGCGCCCGGCTGCTGCTGGAGCGGTTCCTGCCCGAGGAGCGGCCGGACGTCGCCGTCCTGTGGCTTTCGGAGCCCGACATCACCTTCCACTATCGCGGCGTCGGCTCGCCGGAAAGTCTGGCGGCGCTTCGAGCGATGGACGAGATTTTCGCCGATATTCTCGCCTGGCGCGACGTGCAGCCGGACCGGGACCTGATTCACATCGTCGCGCTCTCGGACCACGGCCAGGCGGCCGTGATGGGACGGGTCGACATCGTCGGCGAAATGCAGTCCGCGGGACTGCGGGCGTCCAACCGCTTCGGCGCGGGCGTCGACTATGTCGTCCTCGCGAGTTCGAGCGGAAATATCTGGGTGCGCGACGAAGACCCCGGATTGATCCGGGCGATGGCGGACTGGCTGGTCGAGCGCCCTTGGCTCGGCATGCTGTTCGCGAAGGCGCCGATGCTGGCGCCGGGCGCATTGCCGCTTGCATTGGTCCAGAACGACCATTCGCGCACGCCGCCGCTGGTCTTCACGCTCTGCACGGACGACCGGATCAGTCGCTTCGGTCTCGCCGGCCGCACGCTGATCGGCGCCGATCCGACGCCGGACGATGAAACCGGCGGCGTCCACGGCGGGCTGCATTCTGCGGAAATGCGGAACCTGATGGCGTTTGCGGGACCGGCCTTCCAGGCCGGCGCCAGCTTCGAGGCGCCTGCGGCTTTGCCGGACGTGGCGCCGACCGTGCTGGCGGCGCTCGGCCTGACCGCGCCGATCGGCATGGCCGGCCGCGCGCTGTCGGAAGGATTTCAGGATGGCCCCGCGACGCCGGCGTGGGGGACGGTCACGCACGAGGCGGGCGTTGGCGGCTTTCGTCAGCGGCTCGATCTGATGACGTGCGACGGCCGCGTCTATATCGACCGAGGCGGTCGCCTCAGCGCGTGAAGTCGCCGAGGCGGACGCGCAGGCCGATCAGGGCCGCGTGGGTTTCGTCACGGTTCGCGCCGTTGGTCTGGGATAGCGACCGTTGATCTTCCAGGAGCTTGAAATAGCGATATTCGGCGAACAGGCTCGTGCGGTCGGAAACTTCCAGCGAGAAGCCGGCAAGGGCCTGACCGGCCGGCGCTATGCCGCCGTCCCGCTCCTGCAAGCCGTAGTCGGCCGTATCGACGATCGCGATGCCTGCCCCGACGCCCGCGTAGGGCTTGATCGGCCCGCGGACCGGCGGAGAGATCCGCGCATTCACCATGAAGGATGTGGTCTGCTGCGCGGCGCGGCGGCCGGTTGTTTCCTGGACGGCGCCATCGACGCTCCGGGCGCGCAATCCGCCTTGGACTTCTGCCTGGAAACCGTCGAGCCAGCGATATCCAAGCGCGCTGTAGGCGCCGACCGCGGAGCGTTGATGGATATCCAGACCGGTCGGGCCGCCACGCAGTCCCGCCGATCCGAGCAGGTTCGCCCCGCCCGCGCCCACATAGGCGCCTTCAGCCAAGGCTGCGGTCGCGACGACGGCGCAAATGCATCCGCCGATGGCGGCCGCCGTCCAACGACGATACGACATTTCCGCCCTCATGCTCAATATGCATTTGGAGCCCCAACGTCGATGAAGCCGGGACCCCGAACCCCTTGCGCATAACATCACATGCTTAACGGAATGGGAAGTTTCGGCGGCGGCGAAATACGCAGGCCGCCGCCGAAACCCGCAAATGAGCCTTTACGCGGCCTTGAACAGGCCTTCCCGGGTCATGTGGTCGAGCGTCTCGTCGAGCGCCGTCCGGAAGCGGGCAAACAACTCGCGGACGTCGTCGTGGGAGATGATCAGCGGCGGGCAGAACGCAATCGCATTGCCGATCGGCCGGGTGATCAGCCCCGAAGCCATGACCCGGTCGTACAGGTAGTCCGGCGCGGGGCCCTTCGGATCGATCGGCTCGCGGGTCTCCTTGTCGACGACCAGTTCCAGCGCGCCGACCAGGCCGACGCCTCGGGCCTCGCCGACCAGCGGGTGGGATTCGAACGACCGAAGCTCTTCCTGGAAGACCTTCGCGGTTCCCTTGACCTTGGCGACGATATCGATCTCCTCGTAGATCTTCAGCGTCTCCAGCGCGACGGCGCTCGCGACCGGGTGGCCGGAATAGGTGTAGCCGTGGCCGAGGATGCCGAGCTTGCCGGCTTGGTCGGCCATCGCCTGGAAGATCTCCTCCCGCATCAGCACGCCCGCGATCGGCAGGTAAGCGGAGGAGAGGGCCTTGGCGACCGTCATGAAGTCCGGCTTCAGGTCATAGGTCTGGCTGCCGAACATTTCGCCTGTCCGCGCGAAGCCGCAGATGACCTCGTCCGCGACGAACAACACGTCGTACTTCTTCAGGACCGCCTGGATCTTCTCGAAATATGTCGCGGGCGGGACGATGACGCCGCCTGCGCCCATGACCGGTTCTGCGAAGAACGCTGCGACCGTCTCCGGCCCTTCCTCGAGGATCAGCTTCTCAAGGTTGTCGGCCATGCGGGTCGAAAAATCTTCCTCGCTTTCGCCGGCCTCGCCATAGCGGTAGTAGTGCGGGCAGTCGGTGTGTTTCACGTCCGCGATCGGCAGGTCGAAGGCGGCATGCATGTGCGGCAGGCCCGACAGGCTGGCGGCGACCAGGGTGGTGCCATGGTAGCCCTTCATCCGGGCGATGATCTTCTTCTTCTCGGGCTTGCCGATGGCGTTGTGATAGAAGCGCACAAACTTCACGATGGTGTCGTTCGCTTCCGAGCCGGAATTCACGAAGAACGCCTTGGTGATGCCTTCGGGCGCGATGCCAATCAGCTTCTCGGCGAGGTCGATGCCGGCGTCATGGCTCATATGCCGGAACTGCTGCACGTAGGGCAGCTTCCGCATCTGCTCGACGGCCGCGTTGATCAGGCGCTCCTCGCCATAGCCCAGCGACGTGCACCAGAGGCCCGCCATGCCTTCGATGTATTCACGGCCGGCGTCGTCCCAGACGCGCACGCCCTGGCCGCGATGCAGGATGGTCGGACCGATGTCCAGATGCTTCTTCAGGTTGGTCATCGGGTGGACCAGATAGGCCTTGTCCCGTGCGGCCGGCGAATTGGCTAAACCGTCCATGAAGCAACTCCTTTCGTTGGTAAACGCCGCTCAGCGAAGTTCGGCGAGGCGGTCGCGGACCTGGGGAAGGCGGTCGCCGCCCCAGAATATCTCGTCGCCGACCACATAGGTCGGCACGCCGAAGACCCCGAGACGATCTTCTGCGTCCTGCAGCGTTCTGTCCAGCAGCGCCTTTCCGGGGCCGCGCAGGTAGTCCGCGAAGTGCGCCGACCGAGCGCCGGACCGTTCGAGCGCCCCAGCGACCTCCGCCTCGACCTCGATGTCGAGCTCACGCTTGAAGAAGGCCTCGAAGACGATGTCGGTATATCGGTCGGCGACGTCGACGCCGTGCGTTTTGGCGAAGAGAAGCCCGGTGTGTGCGATCGTGCTGTCGAACAGCTTCTTGGGGCCGCGCACGATCATGCCGCGCGCGTTCGCGAGGCGCCGTGCGTCCATGTAGGAGTATTTGACGCGGCGCCACTGGTGCGCGTTGCGGCTGTCGACGGCGCCCAGGAAGTTCTCGATTTTAAGCGAGTAGGGCAGCCAGTCGATCTCCAGGCTGAACTCCGCCGCCAGGTCGCGCGTCGGCTGGACGGCGAGGTAGGCGTACGGGCTCTTGTAGTCGATGTAGACGGGCAAGATTGTTATCATGGTGTATTCCGCATTGCAAAAACGATTTATGCTGCGCTGCACAAAATGTCGCGCGGCGAAACGTACGTCTCCCGTTCGCCGCAGAAATTCGACATCATGGGCGTGGCTTGAGGGACGGGCCATGCTGACGCCGTCCGAACCGTATTGGGGAGATCGAAATGTCGAGAGTGGCGATTGTGACCGGCGGGACCCGTGGCATCGGACGCGCCATTTCCGAGGCGCTCAAGGCAAACGGTTATGACGTTGCGGCCAACTATGCCGGCAATGACGCCGCGGCGAAGAAGTTCACCGAAGAGACCGGGATCTCCGCCTACAAGTGGGACGTCGCCGACTACGACGCCTGTCAGGCCGGCGTCGACAAGGTGGTCGCCGAAAAGGGGCCGGTCGATATCGTCGTGAACAATGCCGGCATCACCCGCGACGGCACGCTGATGCGCATGTCGAAGGAAGACTGGCAGACCGTGATCGACACCAACTTGGGATCCTGCTTCAACATGGCCCATGCGGTCTTCCCGTCGATGCGGGAGCGGAACTTCGGCCGGATCGTCAATATCGGCTCGATCAACGGGCAGGCGGGTCAGTACGGCCAGGTGAACTACGCGGCGGCCAAGTCGGGCATCCACGGCTTCACCAAGGCGCTGGCCCAGGAAGGCGCCCGCTACAACATCACCGTCAACGCAATTGCGCCCGGCTATATCGACACCGACATGGTCGCCGCCGTGCCGCCCAACGTGCTCGAGAAGATCGTCGCCAAGGTCCCGGTCGGCCGGCTTGGCCACGCCGACGAGATCGCGCGCGGCGTGCTGTTCCTGGTGGCGGACGACGCGACCTTCGTCACCGGTTCGACCGTCTCGATCAACGGCGGCCAGCACATGTACTGAGCGCGGCAGGGTCAAGCGTCCTCGCGCGTTTCGGCCATCGCGGCGCCGGCCGCCAGCATCGCCTCGATCGTCTTCGCATCGTAGCCGAGGTCCGCCAGGACCTCGGCCGTGTGCTGACCGAAGCGGGGCGGCATCGTGCGGATCTCGGGCGGCGTCTTCGACATGCGATAGGGCGGCGCCATCAGGCGGATGCGGCCTTCGCTCGGATGGTCGTGCTCCTGCCAGAAGTTGACGGCGTGGAGATGCGGGTCGGCCACGACCTCGTCGAGCGTGGCGACATGCATGCAGGGGACGCCGGCTTCCGACAGGGCCTCGACCCATTCCGCCGTCGTCTTGGTTTTCGCCATCTCCTCCGTCAGCGCGATGACTTCTTCCCGGCGCGAGAGGCGCTTCGGCCGGGTGTCGTAGCGGGGGGCGGTCGCGAGTTCCGGCCGGCCGCCGGCGGCGGTCAGCCCGCGCCAATGCTTGTCGCTGGTCGCGAGGATGCAGACGAGCCCGTCCTTCGAGCGGATCGGCCAACGCATCGGTTTCGCGTGACGCTCCGACCCCGGCGGGCCGAGCGGCGGCACGAAGCCTTCGCCGGCCAGATGCTCGATCATCGCGAAGGACGTCATGGTCTCGAACATCGGCGTTTCGATTTCCTGGCCCTCGCCGGTCTTGAGCTTGTGGTAGAGGGCGGCGGCCATGGCGAAGGCCGCGAAGACGCCCGTCGTTTTGTCGGCGAGCAGCATCGGCACGAAGCGCGGCTCCTTGCCGCCGAAGGCTTCGAGCGCGACGAGGCCGGACGTGCCCTGGATGATGTCGTCGAAGGCCGCGCGGCCGGCATAGGGCCCGTCGATCCCGAAGCCCCAGATATTGCAGTAGACGAGGCCCGGATTGAGCTCCCGGACTGACGCATAGTCGAAACC
>DAINCG010000190.1:0-2260 GCA_036732525.1 Pseudomonadota bacterium
GTCCTGGCCGGGCCGGGCGCCAATGGCGGCGACGGTTGGGTGATCGCGCGGCGCCTCGCGGACGACGGCTGGCCCGTTCGCATCGCGTTGCTCGGCAAGCGAGATCGGCTCACGGGCGATGCGGCGCATCATGCCGCACTCTGGACCGGACCGGTCGAACCGGCGACGCCGGCCGCGCTCCAAGGCGCGGAACTCGTCGTCGACGCGCTGTTCGGCGCCGGCCTCAATCGGCCGCTCGACGGCGAGGCGGCGACGCTCGTCCGCGCCATGGCGGCCCACGCGGCGCCCGTCGTCGCCGTCGACCTGCCGAGCGGCGTCAGCGGCGACAGCGGAACCGTTCTCGGCGTCGCGGCGCCGGCGGCGCTGACGGTCACGTTCTTCCGCAAGAAGGCCGGCCATCTGCTGGCGCCGGGCCGTTTCCTCGCCGGCGACATCGTCGTCGCGGACATCGGCATCCCGGCGGACGCGGCGATGGATGTCCAAGCGTTCGAGAATGCGCCAGGGCTCTGGCCGGCCGTGCCGGCCGACCTCGATCCGCTCGGCCACAAATATGCGCGCGGCCACGCGCTGGTCGCGGGCGGCGAGGAGACGATGGGGGCCGCCCGGATGGCCGCGCGGGCGGCGCTGCGCGCCGGCGCCGGGCTCGTCACGATCGCGAGCCCCAGACGCGTCTGGCCGATTTACGCGGCCTCCGAGCTTGCGGTCATGATCCGGCCGACCGACGGGCTCGACGACTTCGAAACCATCCTCGACGACCAGCGCTTTACGACCGTCGTTCTCGGTCCCGGCCTCGGCGTCGGCGACGCGACCCGGCGGATGGTCGAGATCGCGGCGGCGGCCGGCCGGCGGCTGGTGCTGGACGCGGACGCGCTGACGTCCTTTTCCGGCGCCGCCGACGCGCTCTTCGCCGCGATCGCGCAGGCGGAATGCGCGATATTGACGCCGCACGCCGGGGAGTTCGGCCGGCTGTTCGGCGACCTTGCCGGATCGAAGCTGGAGCGGACCGAAGCCGCGGCGGCGCGGTCGGGCGCCGTCGTCGTCCTGAAGGGGCCGGACACCGTCATCGCGGCGCCCGACGGTCGGGCGGCGATCAATGCGAACGCGCCGCCGACGCTGGCGACCGCCGGTTCGGGCGACGTGTTGGCCGGCATGACGGCGGGTCTGCTGGCGGAGGGCGCCCCGCCGTTCGCGGCGGCGGCGGCGGCGGTCTGGCTACATGGCGTCGCCGGCCAGACGCTTGGGCGCGGCATGATCGCGAGCGATCTGATCGACGCCATCCCGGCGGCGTTCGCGCGGCTAGAGCAGGATCGCCCCGGCGGCTGACGAATGTCAGCTCTTCTTGTCGCGGAGCGGATGGATTTCGAACCGCACGACGAGCGAGCCGCTCTTTTCAAAGATCAGCGTTGCGGGAAACCGTTCGTATTCCTTGAACGGCGCCGTCAAGCCCATGAACATCACGTGCGTGCCGCCCGGCCCCAATTCGACCGTGGCGCCGGCGGGAATCTCGAGCCCGTCGGGCAGCGGCGCCATGTGCATCACGCCGTCCCGCGTCGTCGTTTCGTGCAGTTCGACCCTCTCCGCGCAGGCGCACTCGATGCCGATCAGCCGGTCCGGCACATTGCCGGCGTTCTCGATCGTCATGTAGCCGACGCCGACCGGCACGGTCTTCGGCGTCGCGCGCGACCAGGGATTGGAGATGATGATCTCGACGGTCTGGTCCGCGGCGAGGGCGGGCGCGGCGACCGCCAGAAACAGGAGTGCTGCAAGAAGGCGCCTCATGCCGCCACCTGATCCCGCCAGAAGGCCACGCCCCGGCTCGTCGGGTGGTTGGCGCCGCGCTCCGCCAACAGCGATTCGGCAAGTTGTGTCCGGCCCGCCTTGACCGCCGCGTCGAGGAGCGCCTGGGAGTAGAGGTCGCGCTGGGCGTGGCTGCCGCCGACGCGCGGCCACTCCTCGCGGCATGCCAGGAAGCCGTCGACCGCGCGGTCATAGTCGCCGGCGAAATAGGCGGCGATGGCGTCGGCGATGGGCAGGGTCGCATCCGCTGAAAGCTCCGCCGCCCAGCCTTTGCCGTCGGCGCGCTCCGCCAGCGTCTGGCGGTGCCGCGCCAACGCCTCGCCGCGGCCGGTGCGGGCCAGCGCCATCGTGACGTGCGTGTCCGTGAACGCCAGCATCTGATCGCCGAGGGTCTCTTCCGCCTGCTGGCCAAGCGTCTCCCAGCGGTCGCCGACGTCGACGCCGGTCATCTCCAGGCGCCAAA
>DAINCG010000190.1:2283-2948 GCA_036732525.1 Pseudomonadota bacterium
CGAGGCGGCGTTCTGCACGTCGATATAGACGGCGGTCTTCTCCGGGTAGACGGACTGGTCGAACAGGGCCAGCGCGTGGTCGTAGTCGCCGGAATCCCAGGCGAACAACGCCTTGTGCCACCAGACGTGGCGGGCGAGCGGCGCACGGTCGACCCATGCGTCGGCGGGATAGTCGATCCAGACCAGGCCGTCGGCGTGGCGGCCCTGCATCTCCAGCACGTGGGCGACGGAATGGACGCCCCAGATGTCGTCGGGCGCGCGGGCGACGCAGGCGCGCCCGGCGCGTTCCGCCGCCGCATAGTCGCCGGCCTCCTCATAGCCGAAAGCCAGCATGCCCAGATAGTGGGCGTGGCCCGGCACGTCGTCCGACCAGGCGTGGCCGACGCGCAGCACCGAATCGCGGAGGTCGAGACTGCGGCCGCGCCAGAACAGGCTCTGCTGCTGCATCTGTTTCAGGATGAAGATGTCGCGGGGCCAGTCCGCGAGGTGGTCGGCGAAGGCGCGCGTCGCGGCCTTCAGATCGTTGGCATAGAGCGCCTTCAGTCCGGCAAGCCAACCCCGGCCGCGGCTGTCGAGGCCGCCCGGCTTCGCTTCGGCCGCCGCGATGTGGCCGGCGATCACGGGAAGCAGGCGGCGCGACTGCGCACCGAGCAGCAGGTAGCCCT
>DAINCG010000190.1:2958-3491 GCA_036732525.1 Pseudomonadota bacterium
ACATCTGGGCCATCGCGCAATCCGGATCGGCGGCGATCGCGGCGTCCGCGTGGTCCGGCGTGTCCAGCCGGAACTCGAAGAAGCGGGCGACGGCCGTGTCGAAGGCCGCGGCGGCGGCGTCGCTTTCGGTGTCGATCGGATAGCCGCGGACGTCATGCAGCATGTTTCGGCGTTTCCTCAGTTGGTTGCTGTCCGCTCGGGCGCCACGCCCCAGACTTTGAGCTCACGGGCGTCCGGCAGGCCGCCCGACGCGGCGTCGGAGCGGGTATAGCGGCCGAGCGGTATGGCGACTTCCAGGGTCACCCCACTCTGCACCAGGCGCCGCCCCTCGGTGAAGCTCGGCTCGCCGTCGCGCAGGAAGGCGACTTCGTACCGGGCGGTGCAGGGGATCTGGGCGCGGTTCAACACATTGAAGGCGTAGTCGAGGTCGGCCGCGTCCGGGTCGCCCTGGACCGGGTGCTGGCGGATGACGCCGGCGGAGGCCGCGATCGACGCCGCGCAGGTCTGCTCCGCGGCCCGATCCTCGCCCATGC
>DAINCG010000190.1:3501-7604 GCA_036732525.1 Pseudomonadota bacterium
TCACCATCGGCTCGTACCCGACCCAGACGATCGCAAGCGCGGCCGCCAGCAAGACGATCGCGACGATGCCGATGATTCCGGTGGTTCGTCGCATGCGTCCGGTCCCCTGTCGCGCGGTTCGCTCGTTCGAAAATAGCCCGTGTGGGCGCAATCCGAAACGCCTCGTAATTTCCGGTCGCACGACCTAGCATCGGCCCGGCAAAACCAAAAGCGCGCATACGGAAGGAGCGACCCATGGCGGGCCTGTATTTTGAGGATTTCGAGATCGGTCACGTGTTCAAGCACGATCTCACGCGGACGGTGACGGAGATGGACAACGTCATGTTCTGCGCGCTGACGCACAACCCGCAGCCGCTACATCTCGACGAAGAGTTCGGCAAGGAGACGGAGTTCGGCCAGCGCATCGTGAACTCGCTGTTCACGCTGGGCCTCGTCATCGGCGTCTCGGTGAACGACACCACGCTCGGCACGACGATCGGCAATCTCGGCATGACCGACTGCGCCTTCCGCAAGCCCGTCTTCCACGGCGACACGATCCGCTCGGAGACGAAGGTTCTGGAGAAGCGCGAATCGAAGTCGCGGCCCGACGCCGGCATCGTCACGTTCGAACATCGCGGCATCAACCAGCGCGGCGAGGAAGTCGCCTACTGCAAGCGCATGGGCCTGATGCGCAAGCGCCCGGCGTGACGCGGGGACCGGACGTCATGGACGCACTGCGCTGCTTTCTCTTCGTGCCGGCCGACAGTGAGCGGAAGCTCGCGAAGGCCGAAGGCCTCGCCGCCGACGCGCTCATCCTGGACCTTGAGGACTCGGTCAATCAGGAGAACCTGCCCAAGGCGCGGGTAATGGCGCGGGACTATCTTTCCCAGACCCGCGGCAAGACCCGGCGCCAGCAGCTCTGGGTTCGGATCAACCCGCTCGAGACGGATTTCAGCCTGCCGGACCTCGCCGCGATCATGGCCGGCGCGCCGGACGGCATCATCCTGCCGAAGACCTATTCCGCGGCCGAAGCGATCAAGCTCGATCACATGCTCTCCGCCCTTGAAGCCAGGGAGGACATTCCGCTCGGTCAGACGAAGATTCTCGTCGTGGCGACGGAGACCGCGCGGTCGCTCTTCACGCTGGAAAGCTTCATCGGCGCGAGCCCGCGTATCTATGGCATGACCTGGGGCGCTGAGGACCTCGCGGCGGCGCTCGGCGCGTTCACCAACCGCGCGGAAGACGGCCAGTACGAGGATGTCTACCGTCTTGCCCGCACGCTCTGCCTCGCCGCCTGCAAGGCGGGCGACATGGAGCCGGTCGACAGCGTCTATCCGAACTTCCGCGATCTCGACGGCCTCTATGCGGAGGCGCTGCAGGGCCGGAAGACCGGCTTTACCGGCAAGGTCGCGATCCATCCGGACCAGGTCGACGTGATCAACAAGGCCTTCGCGCCGACGGAGGAAGAGATCGCCTTCGCGAAGCGCGTCATCGCCGCCTTCGACGCGGTCGGCGGGTCCGGCACGGTCGGCCTCGACGGCAAGATGATCGACATGCCGCACCTGAAGCAGGCGCGCACCGTGCTGGCGATGGCGGAACGCGCCGATGGCTGAGGCCGTCTCCTTCGCCGCGACGTGGCCCTGGACGAAGGAACTGCCGAACGGCACGGTCGTCGAGCTCCGCGAGTTCGACTTCGCCGGTCCTTTTTCCGGGCGCGATCCCGCCCGGCGGGAGGAAGGCCCGCAGTGCTTCCGCGTCGAGCAGCCGCCGGGCTCCGTCGTCGAGCCGCACTTCCATGTGGCGGACGAGTTCCAGCTCGTGGCGCTCGGCGGCGGCCGGCTTGGCCGGCATGGCCTCCGGCCGCTCGCCGTGCATTTTTCGGCGGCCTACACGCCGTACGGGCCGATCGTCGCGGATGCGGAGGATGGCGTCGTCTATTTCACCCTCCGGCCCCGGCGCGATCCGGGCGCGCTGTTTCTGCCGGCGGAGAAGGACAAGCTGAAGCCGGCGCCGAAACGCTTCTTCATGGCGGAGCCGGAGGACGCCGCGCACGAGGCGCCGGCGCTCGCCGCATGGGAGGCGCCGACCCTGATCGCGCTGCACGGTCCGGAGAAAGACGGCGCGGCCGCCTGGCGGGCGACGCTCGGTCCCGGTCAGCGGCTGCCTCCGCCAAAGCCTGCGGGCGACGGTTATTATGTCGTGGTCGTCGGCGGCTCCTGGCTGCGCGACGGCGCGGAACTGCCGCTCTGGTCCTGCGCCTTCGCGGCGCAGGGCGATAAGGCGCCGGAACTGGTCGCGGGGCCGGGCGGGCTCGACGCGGCGATCCTGCAGTTCCCGGAGCCTGCGGCGCCCGCGCGACAGGAGGCCGCAGCCGCGGGTCCGGGCGCGTACGAATGCCCGCTCTGCGGCTTCGTCTATGAGGCGGCGGAAGGCCTCGCCGCGGACGGAATCCCGCCCGGCACGGCGTTCGCCGACCTGCCGGAGGACTGGACCTGCCCGAATTGCGACGCGGCGAAGGCGGACTTCGCGCCCGCCTGATCGGTCACAATTTCGCAACCTGGCGGCAATGCGGCCGTTACCCGGCCTGTGCGAGTCTGGCGCTATGGGCATGCTCGCGCATATCTTTCAGGTCCCGTCGCCGGAGCCGGCGGCGCCCGTTACCGTGGGAAACGTCGTCCTCATGGCCGAAGCCGCCGTCGCACCGCCTAGTGTATTCCTGCGGGCCTGGTCACAGATCGCCCGCACCGTCCGCGAGATCGGCCCGCGCCGCCGCAGTTACGAGGTCGATCTCGGCGGCAAGATCTCGAAGTCGGACGAGGAGCGCCTCATCGCCGCCTTCCAGGAATGCGTCGAGCATCGCGGCGGCGAAGTTCAGGCCCGCGCCCGCGCCGCAGCACTGGGCGAAGCCTATCTGGAATTGGACGATGCCGGCCGGCGGCGCTTCGTCGAGTTGCTGGCGGACGGGTTCGACGTCGACCGGGCGGCGGTCGACGCCGCGATCGCCGAAGTTCAGGCGGCCGAGGACCTCGACGCCCGAGTGCGCGCCGAAGGCAAGCTTCGGCAGGCCCTGGTCGCCCCGCGCGTCGAGGTGCTGACCCAGTTCAATGCGCTGCCGGAAGGCGTCAAGTTCCTGGTTGATCTTCGGTCCGAACTGCTGGAGTGGCAGCGGAGCGAGCCGAAGCTCGCCGGGCTGCAGGACGACCTGCGCCGGCTGCTGGCGCGCTGGTTCGACGTCGGCTTCCTGGAGCTGAGGCAGATCGATTGGAACGAGAAGGCCTCGCTTCTGGAGAAGCTGATCCGCTACGAGGCGGTGCATCGCATCCGATCCTGGGACGATCTGAAGAACCGGCTCGATTCCGACCGGCGCTGCTATGCCTTCTTCCACCCGCGCATGCCCGACGAGCCGCTGATCTTCGTCGAAGTCGCGCTCGTCAACGGAATGTCAGGCGACGTCGGCGAACTCCTGGACGAGGAGCGGCCGGCGGACGATCCGCTCCAGGCCGATACGGCGATCTTCTATTCGATCTCCAACGCCCAGGCGGGGCTGGCCGGCATCAGCTTCGGCGACTTCCTGATCAAGCGGGTCGTCGGCGCGCTGTCGGCGGAACTGCCGAACCTGAAGACGTTCGCAACGCTTTCGCCGATCCCCGGCCTGATGCGCTGGGCGACCCGGTCGCCGGACGAAGCGGCGGAGACCGAACTTTCGGAGGAGGAGCGCGCCGCCATTGTCGCCGCCGCCACCGAAGCGATCGCGGCGGCCGAGGACGCGGGCGAAGACATCTCGGCGCCGGCCGAGGACGACGACGACTGGGCGGTGCTCTCGACCGCGCTCGCCATTCCGGACTGGCATGAGCACGAGGCGCTGGTCGAAGCGCTCGAAGGGCCGCTGCGGCGGCTCGCCGTGGACTATCTCTACAACCGCAAGGGCCGGGGCGGCCGCGCGCTCGATCCGGTGGCGCATTTCCACCTGACCAACGGCGCCCGGATGGAGCGGCTGAACTGGATGGCCGACCGGTCGGCCAACGGCATGCGCCAGTCGGCCGGCATGATGATCAATTATCTGTACCGTCTGTCCGACATCGACGGGAACCACGAGGCCTATTCGGCGCCAGACCGGAAGATCA
>DAINCG010000190.1:7628-8781 GCA_036732525.1 Pseudomonadota bacterium
CGCAATTCGGAACGCCGCCAAGCGCTGACCCGCGCCGGCCGCGTCAGGGGCCGGGCCAGAGCCGCGTCGCCGTCGGCAGCCAAGCTTGCGCGCGTTTCAGGATGGCGTCTTCGTCCCAATCGTCGCGCCGTGCGAGGCCTTTCGTGGTCAGATAGCGCGAGCGGGCGTAGATCGGCCGCCGGTCGGCGAAGCCCGCATTGCCAAGTTTGGCGTTCAGGTTGGGTTCGATCAGCGCGAGGTTGCCGATGGACGCGATCGCCTGTTCGCGCCGTCGGAACGCATCGTCGAGCGCGCCGCTCGCCGCGGCGGGCGGATCGGGCCAGCGGGCGCGGCCCGGCCCGCTCCAGTCCTGCGGCATGACATGGTCGACCTGCGGCCGCTCCGCCAGTATCGCGGCCGCGTCGCGACCGCTTTCGGCGGCCTCCAGTTCGACCAGCAGGGCAAGCGCGCGCTGTGCGCCGTCACGGTCGAAGATCGGCGCTTCGGTCCAGCCGATGGCGAAGCGATGGTCGTTCGGCCAGCGCGCGTCTGGGCCCGATTGCAGCGCCAGGTGACGGAGAAGGGCGGCGTCGATGTCGCTTTCCGCGCGGGCGAGCGCGCGGCAGATGCCGGCGGCGACCCGGTGCAGGTTCTTCCGGCTCAGTCCGCAGATCGTGCGGCGTACGAGGAATCCTGCCAGCAGATCGTAGGCGCGCGCCTTGGCGTCCGCCGTCGCCATGGCGTGGCCGGCGATCGCCAGGATCGGCGGGACGAGCGCGCTGGGCGCCCATGGCGCGAGCCGGCGGCCGAGGCGCTGTAGCGGCGCATCGCCACAGGCTTCGGCGAATTCCCGATAGGCCTTCGCCGCTGCCGCGAGCGATTCCAGTTCCGCCCTGACGGAGGGGAAAGGGCGCGGCTGGCCTGTGACGAAGGTGCGGTGGGCGTGGAAGATGCGGTTCGGCGAGACGAGGTCGCCGCTCGCTTCGACGAGGTGGCAGCGCAGCAGATTGTCGATCCGGGGCGCCCGCGTCCGGCCCATCTGTTCATCGGACCGCCAGAACGGGTCGCGGGCGTAGGGGGCCCAAAACTCCGCGATCAGCCGCGCCGCGTCTTCCCCCGCGGCGCGCGACCGGCGCACGATGTCATTGCGCACGAGATCGGAAGCGTCGAGCGG
>DAINCG010000191.1:0-5718 GCA_036732525.1 Pseudomonadota bacterium
CTCCTCGATCCGGTAGTCGGGGCCGAGTTGGGTCATCAGCGTCTTGTGCGGCCGGTCGAAGAAGGCGTCGGCGTAGGCGGCGACCGGGTCCGTGGCGTTCGCCATGTTCGGATACCAATGGTATCCCGCGAACACCTCGTCGGCGCCCTGGCCCGACTGCACCACCTTGATGTGGCGCGCGACTTCCCGCGAGAGGAGGTAGAAGCCGATATTGTCGTAGGAGACCATCGGCTCCGACATCGCGCCGATGGCGTCGGGCAGGTGCTCCAGCAGCTCGGCGGACGGGATCATCAGCTTGTGGTGGTTCGTCGCGAAGCGCTCGGCGATCAGGTCGGAATACTGGAACTCGTCGCCCTTCTCGCCGTGCGCCTCCTCGAAGCCGATGGAGAAGGTGGCGAGCCCGGTCTGCCCGCCCTCCGCCAGGAGGCCGACGATCATGCTGCTGTCGACGCCGCCCGAGAGCAGCACGCCGACCGGCACGTCCGCGACCATGCGCCGGCGGACGGCCGTGCGGAGCGCTTCCAGCGTCAGGTCGCGCCACTCGTCCGGCCCCCGCTTCAGGTCGGCTTCGTCGCGCGCATAGTCGAGCCGCCAATAGACCTTGTCGCGGTGGGACCCGTCCGGCTCGATCGTGCGGATCGTGGCCGGCGGCAGCTTGCGGACGCCCGACAGGATCGTGCGCGGCGGCGGCACGACCGCGTGCCAGGTCATGTAGTGGTGCAGCGCGATCCGGTCGATCGCGCAATCGACGTCGCCCGCGGCCAGCAGGGCCGGCAGCGTCGATGCGAAGCGCAGGCGCCCCGCCGTCTCGGAATAGTAGAGCGGCTTGATGCCGAAGCGGTCGCGGACGAGATGGATGCGGCCCGACTCGAGGTCGTGCAGCGCGAAGGCGAACATGCCGTGGAAGCGCTCGACCGCGGCGGGGCCCCAGGCGGCCCAGGCATTCAGGATGACCTCGGTGTCGCTGGTCGAGCGGAAGGCATGCCCGAGCTTCGTCAGTTCTTCCCGCAGTTCCTTGTAGTTGTAGATGCAGCCGTTAAAGACGAGCCGGCGCTTGCCGTCGACGGCGTCCATCGGCTGGGCGCCGCGTTCGGAGAGGTCGATGATCTTGAGGCGGCAGTGGCCGAAGACGGCGCGGGCGCCTTCGCTGACGCCGGACCCGTCCGGCCCGCGTGAACGCATGGCTTCGACCATGCGGGCGACCGCATCCCGATCGGCTCGCCGGCCGTCGAACGTTATTTCACCGGCGATCCCGCACATGTTCAGCTCCGCATTCGACCTACGCGCGCCCCTAGCCAAGCCAAGCGGGGCGCGAAGCACAACCCCTTGGCCGAAATAAAGTTTCGGGACGACGACGTAGAGGCGGTCGGCGAGCTTGCGATTTTGCTTGAAAGGACCTTGAGGTCCAACCATATCCAGCTCCTGAGAAATCGAACAAGGAGACTTGCAATTGTCGCAGGCATGTGCCGCTTCGACGCGCTGGACGCCGGCGAATATTGGCTCAGTCGCCATCGGCTTTATTTTGTTCTGGCCTCTGGGTCTGTTCGTTCTGTTCTACGTCCTGTCCGGTGGGGACATGGCGCAGGTGTTTAACCGAGGAAAGGACTGGGTCATCCGCATGTTCAATCGCGCAACGGCTACGACGACGTCGACCGGCAACTCGGCGTTTGACGCCTACCGGGAAGAGACGCTGAAGCGCCTCGAGGAAGAGCAGAAGGCGTTCGGCGATTTCATGGAGCGCCTGAAGCGCGCCCGTGACCAGGAGGAGTTCGAGCGCTTCATGAACGAGCGCCGCTCCACCAAGGCCTGATCCCGTCGGCCGAATGCGGCGTCGCGATGGCGGCGCCGCCCGGCCGGATGCTATGACCCCCGTCGGCGCGGCCCGCGCCAGCGGGGGTTTTTCATATGTCGACGGCCTATCGGTCCTTGCGGGAATTCATGGCGCTCCTGGAGCAGCGGGATCTCTTGCGCCGCGTCGGCCACGCCGTCAGCCCCGACCTTGAGATGACGGAGATCCAGACGCGCTTGCTGGCGGCGGGCGGGCCGGCCGTCCTGTTCGAGAACGTCGTCGGCGGGGACGGGGCGAAGGCCGGCATGCCGGCGCTGATCAATCTCTTCGGCACGGTCGAACGGGTCGCCCTCGGCATGGGGCGGGCGCCGTCGGAATTACGCGAGGTCGGCGAGACGCTCGCGTTCCTGCGCCAGCCTGAGCCGCCCGGCGGCTGGCGGGAGGCGCTCGGCATGCTGCCGCTCGCCCGGCAGGTGCTGGCGATGAAGCCGCGGAGCGTCTCCAAAGCGCCGGCGCAGGAGATCGTGCTCAAGGGCGACGACGTCGATCTCGGCCGCCTGCCGATCCAAACCTGCTGGCCAGGCGAACCGGCCCCGCTGATCACCTGGCCGCTCGTCGTGACGAAGGGCCCCGGCAAGCGGAAGGAGGACGACTTCAATCTCGGCATCTACCGCATGCAGGTGCTGGAGAAGAACAAGACCGTGATGCGCTGGCTGAAGCATCGCGGCGGGGCGCAGCATCATGCGCGCTGGTCGAAGGAACGCCGCGACCCGTTGCCGGCCGCCGCCGTCATCGGCGCCGATCCGGGCGTCATCCTGGCGGCCGTGACGCCGGTGCCGGACACGCTGTCCGAATACCAATTCGCAGGCCTGCTGCGCGGGGCCAAGGTCGATCTGGTCGACTGCAAGACGGTGCCGCTCAAGGTTCCGGCGGAGGCGGAGATCGTGCTCGAAGGCTATGTCAGCCTCGACGAGACCGCGCCCGAAGGGCCCTATGGCGATCACACCGGCTACTACAATGCGGTCGAGGAATTTCCGACCTTCACCGTCACGGCGATGACCATGCGCCGGGATCCGATCTACCTCACGACTTTCACCGGCCGTCCGCCCGACGAGCCGAGCGTGCTCGGCGAGGCGCTGAACGAGGTCTTCATCCCGCTGCTACGCCAGCAGTTTCCGGAAATCGTCGATTTCTGGCTGCCGCCGGAAGGCTGTTCCTACCGGATCGCCGTCGTCTCGATGCGCAAGGCCTATCCGGGCCACGCCAAGCGGGTGATGCTCGGCGTCTGGTCCTATCTTCGCCAGTTTATGTACACCAAGTGGGTGATCGTCGTGGACGACGACATCGACGCGCGCGATTGGAAGGACGTGATGTGGGCGGTCTCCACCCGCATGGACCCGGCGCGCGACATTACGGTCATCGAGAACACGCCGATCGACTATCTGGATTTCGCGAGCCCCGAATCCGGTCTGGGCTCGAAGATCGGGCTCGACGCGACCGACAAGCTCAAGCCGGAGACGCATCGGGAGTGGGGACGGAAGCTCCGCATGGATCCGGATGTGGTTCGCCGCGTTACGGATATGTGGCCGTCCCTCGGCCTGCCGGGGACGGGCGCGCCGATCTGGCGCGACGAAGACTGACCGGTTTGGCCGAATCCGGTATGCTGGCGCCACACAACATCTTCAGGGCCGCGAACCGCGAGGCGCCATGGATGGATTTTTTGACCTGTCCCGCTTGAGCAGTCGACGCATCCTGTACGGCGGCGCGATCGTCTTCGGGTGCTACGTGCTGCTTGTCGTGGCGCTGGAGGCGGGCCCGATCAGCCGTGAAGCCGAACGCCGGGCCAACGATAACCTCCGCCTTGCCGGACACGACTGGGCGACGGCCGTTTCCTACGGCCGTGGCATCGAGGTGCGCGGCAAGGCGCCGTCCGCGAACGCCGCCGCCGCCGCGGTCGAAGCGGCCGGCGACGACTGGTCTGTCCGGTCCGCCTGGGCCGATCCGACGACCGCCGGGGCAGGAGAGAGCGAATGATCTATCTGATCGTCAAGATGATGGTGCTGCTGTTCCTGGCGGCGGGCTTCGGCCTCGCCTTCGGCTGGATCTATCGCGGCGCCCGCGAGCGCGAGGCCGCGGCCGCGCGCAACAGCCACGCGGCCGCGCGGCTGACCGAGCTGCGCCAGGAACGCGATACCGCTGAAAGCGCCCGGGCCGCAGCCGTGGCGAAGGCGGATACGGCGGCCCGCCGCGTCGCGGAACTCGAGGCGGCGCTGGCCGATACGTCAGCGCGCCAAGCCTTGCCGGACCGCTCGGACGCCGGCGCGCCCGCGGCCCCGGTTGAACCGCTGGTCGACCGGCCGGTCGGCGCCTTGCCGGCCTCCGGCCCGCCGGACCTGACGCCCGACGCCGATGCGCCGACCCCGGAGCCCGCGCCGGAGCTCGCGCCCGCGCCCGCTCGCGACGTCGCGGAGGCAGGCGACGCGCCGCCGGGCCACGCGGTCAGCGCGGTCATCGGCGCCGGGCCGCGGCCGATGGATCGGCCGGCCGACGGCGGCGACGATCTGAAACGCATTTCGGGCGTCGGCCCCAAGCTGGAAGAGCTGCTGCACGACCTCGGCATCTGGCGCTACCAGCAGATCGCGGACTTCACAGCCGACGACATCGCCTGGGTGGACGAACGCCTGAGCTTCAAGGGCCGGATCGAACGGGAAGACTGGGTCGCGCAGGCCAAAGCGCTGGCGGACGAGATCGACGCCTGAGGGCGTCTTGCCGGCGGGCGCCGGCCGCCGCAAACTCCATGTCGGGCTTCGAACACTGGAAATGCGCGACATGGATTATCAGGACATCGTCTATACCGAGGACGGCGCCACCGCGACCATCCGGATCAACCGTCCGGAGGTCTACAACGCCTTCCGCCCGCTGACCGTCGTCGAGATGATCGATGCGCTCTTGAAGGCCGGGTGGAACGACGCCATTGGCTCGATCGTGCTGACGGGCACGGGCGAGAAGGCGTTCTGCACGGGCGGCGACCAGTCGGACAAGTCGGGGTCCTACGGCCACGGCGAGACGCGCGGCACGGTCGGCATGCCGATGGAGGAGCTGCATACGGCGATCCGCGACGTGCCGAAGCCGGTCGTCGCCAAGGTGCGCGGCTACGCGATCGGCGGCGGCAACGTGCTGGCCACGCTCTGCGACATGACCATCGCGGGCGAAGGCGCGATCTTCGGCCAGGTCGGCCCGAAGATGGGGTCGGTCGATCCCGGTTTCGGCACGGCTTATCTCGCGCGCATCGTCGGCGAGAAGAAGGCGCGTGAGTTCTGGTACATGTGCAAGCGCTACACGGCGAAGGAGGCGGAGGCGATGGGCCTCGTCAATTGCGTCGTGCCCGATGACAAGCTCGATGCGGAGGTGCAGGCCTGGTGCGACGAGCTGAACCAGCGCAGCCCGACCGCCATCGCCATCGCCAAGCGCTCCTTCAACGCCGACACGGACGCCATCCGCGGCATCGGCGGTCTCGGCTTCCAGGCGCTCCGCCTCTACTACCACACCGACGAATCGAAGGAGGGCGGCAATGCCTTCCGCGAGCGCCGGGCGCCGGAGTTCCGCAAGTACTACAAGTAGGCTCATGCGCCCGCCGAACGTGACGCTGTCGCGCATATTGATCGAGGCCTACCGGCCCTGTGTCAATTTTGGCGTCTGTCGCGAGGCGAAGTGGGATCCGCCGGGCGGCCATGCGCCGCGCGGCTATCTCGGCGGGTGCGGGCCGGCTTCGGCCATCGAACTGGTCATGGTGTTCGCCGAACCCGGTCATCCGCACATCGACGAATCGTACGATCCGAACGCTTCGCCGGAGGCGATGATGCGCCAGACGCTCGAGCACGTCTGGACGTCCTATGCGGAAGGAACGGACCTGTTCCATCGGAACGTCC
>DAINCG010000191.1:5751-8779 GCA_036732525.1 Pseudomonadota bacterium
TTTCCGAAAACAAGCTTTGACGAACAGATGTGGCGGGCGTTCCTGACGGAAGGCCGGCTCTGCTCGATCGATAACGAAACGGGCAACGTCCGAGACAGGACCTGCTCCCGCCATTTCCTTGCAAGACAGATCAGCGCGCTCCCGAACGCGACCGTCGTCGGATTCGGGGCCAAGGCGCGCGACTACCTCGCCAAGCTAGGCATTCCACATGTCGGCGCCTATGCGCTCGCGCCGCCTGGCGCGAACCACAAGCCGGCCAAGCTGAGTTGGGAAGCCGCGATCCGCGTCGTTCGCGGATCGCGCTAGATCGGCGGCGACTGCGCCGTTACGACAGCCAGCGCTTGCGGCGGCGGTAGTGCTTGACGTCCCGGTAGGACCTGCGTTCGCCGTGCTCGCCCATGCCGAGATAGAACTCCTGGACGTCGGAATTGGTGCGGAGCGATTCGGCGGCGCCCTCCATGACGATGGAGCCGTTTTCCATCACATAGCCGAAGTCGGCGTATTCGAGCGCGAGCGCGGCGTTCTGCTCGACCAGGAGGATGGTCACGCCCTGCTCCTGGTTGAGGCGCTTGATGATGTTGAAGATCTCTTCGACGATCATCGGCGCGAGGCCGAGCGACGGCTCGTCCAAGAGCACCATCTTCGGGTTCGACATCAGCGCGCGGCCGATGGCCAGCATCTGCTGCTCGCCGCCCGAATAGTAGCCGGAACGGATATGGCGGCGCTCTTTCAGGCGCGGGAAATAGGTGTAGACGAGGTCCTTCCGCTCGTTCATCACGGAGGTCGACGATTCGATGTGGCCGCCGGCGATCAGGTTCTCGTCGCCGGTCAGGTTGACGAAGACGCGGCGGCCTCCGAAGACCTGGACGATGCCCTTGTGGACGATGTCGAAGGCCGGCATGCGGTCGATGCGGTCGCCGCCGAATTCGATCGTGCCGCGGGTGATGTCGCCGCGTTCCGGCCGGAGCAGGCCGGAGATCGCCTTCAGGGTTGTGGTCTTGCCGGCGCCGTTCGCGCCGAGAACCGTGGTGATCTTGCCTTCCCTCGCCTCCAGCGACACGCCTTTCAGCACGAGGACGACGTTGTTGTACATCACCTCGATATTGTTGATCTGAAGCATGCGCACATCCGTCGGCGAGAGGGGGAATGGGGGCGGGCCGCGCCGCGAAGGCGCGGCCCGCGAGGGTATGGAACCGATTACTTCTTCTTGGCTTCTTCCTCGAGGAGTTCGAAGACCTCCTCGCGGTAGGCGCGGAACCAGTCGGTGGCCGGCGTGTAGCCGTCCTTGGTCGCCTGGAAGATGCGCACCCAGCCGCCGCCTTCATGGTCCTTACGGGTGATCTCTAGCGGCGGCAGCAGGCCGTCCAACGTGAAGTCCTTGATCTCGTAGAAGCCGTCGCGGACGTTCTCGCCGGTCACGTTGCACTTGCCGCCATTCGCCTTGACCGCGTTCTCGATCGCCGCCGCATGGACGGCGGCCTGGAAGACGCCGCGGTTGTAGTAAGCGGTGTACTGCATCGCGTCGGGTTCGGCCGAGCCCTGCTCCTTGTACATGGCCTTGATTTCGTCGAGCACCGGATAATCGCTGCCGACGCCCGCGAAGTGCATCGTGTTGTAGCCTTCCGCGACATCCCAGCCGCCGGCGGCCCGGATGTCGCCTTCGCTGCCGGCCCAGACGAAGCCGACCACCTTATCGAGCGGGAAGCCGGCGCGCTTGAACTCCTTGATCGCGACCGACGGCGCGCGTCCGAACAGCTGAGCGATGACGAAGTCCGCGCGATAGCGCCGCGTGATGTCGAGGATCTGCGGCCCCATTTCGACGCCCGGAGGCGGCACGGCGAACGTGCGCAGTTCGAAACCTTCCTGCGGCTTCAGCTTCTCCAGCACGGGAATGCCTTCGCTGCCCGCCGGGTTGTCGTAGTAGATGTAGGCGATTTTCTTGCCCTTGAGATCGCCGCCGAGCTTCTGCTTGGCGAACTCGAGCGCCGCCGCGGACTGCGAGTAGTAGCTGGCCGCGATCGGGAACATGTAGGGATAGGCTTCGCCGTTGCCGGCCGCCGCCGTGCCGAAGCCGGCGGACGTGCCGGGGATCTTGTCCTCTTCCATCTTCTGGACGAGGGCGTAGACCATCGGGGTGCCGTAGGGCGAGATCAGGACCGCGTTCTCGGCCTTGTAGGTCTGGTAGGCCTCGACTGCGGGCGGAACCTTGTATTCGTGGTCGATCTCGTGCGCCACGAGCTTGCACTCGCCGAGCGCGCCCTTCTTGTTATAGAGGTTGATGTAGTCATGGTAGCCGGGGCAGAGCGCCGTTCCCGTCACGGACGTCGGTCCGGTCCGGTCGCACATCATGCCGATGACGATGTCTTCGGCGCTGGCCGTGCCGCCGGCCAGCGAGCCGGCGGCGATGGCCGCTGCTCCCAGTGTCGTCTTTATTCGCATTTGTTTCTTCTCCCTTTCATGTGTCCTCCAACCGACGGGCGGCGTCAGTAGGAGAACGGCCATACCCGGAAGTAATTCCGGATATTGATCCACAGACGGTTCAGTCCGTCCGGTTCCACGATCAGAAACACGATGATCAGGACGCCGAACAGGATCTGCCGCAATTGTGAAATAACCTGGGCGAGCACGTCGGGCTCGACGAAGATCGCGCCGATCGTCTCCATGAACAGCCGGATGCCGATCGGCAGCAGCGTGATGAAGAACGCGCCGAAGACAGAGCCCAGGATCGAGCCGAGGCCGCCGATGATGACCATGGCGAGATAGTCGATCGATACGGCGAGCTGGAACTGCTCGTAGGAGGCGATGCCCAGGTAATAGGTGTAGAGAACGCCGGTCACGCCTGCGTAGAAGGACGAGATCGCGAAGGCGTAGAGCTTGTATTTGAACACGCTGATGCCGATGATCTCGGCCGCGATGTCCTGGTCGCGGATCGCGACGAAGGCGCGCCCGATCCGGCTGCGGATCAGGTTCTGGGTCGCGATGATCGCGATCACCGCCATGATCAGCAGGAAGTAGTAGAGCTCCACCG
>DAINCG010000192.1:0-2110 GCA_036732525.1 Pseudomonadota bacterium
AGGCCGAGATCGATCTCGCGGGCCCGCTGGAGATCGGACCGGGCGCCGTCATCCTGAAGCCCGAGCCGGGCGGGCGCATCCTTCTGAACGGCGTTTCGGGGCCGGTCATGCGGTCGCTCGATCCCGTGCGCCTGACCCTGACCCGGAGCGGCGGCCAGCGGATCGTCTCCTACCGCGCGACGGATACATTGGAAGCCGACCTGGACTTCAGCGGCTTCAAGGCGCGCGCGCTGATGAACCCCGACGACGGGGCCAGCCAGGTCGATCTGGCGCTCAAGGGGGCCGGGCTCCGCTACAACGCCGACGGGCTGGTGTTTCGGCTGAACGACCTGTCCGCGGTCCTGCCCGAGTACGAGGTGGCGCTGGAGCGGGCGAACGCCCGGATCGCGCTCGGCGCGCGCCGGGCGCAGTCCGGCCGGCTGACGATCGGGCAGATCCGGCACTTGGCCGAAGCGCCGCTCGTTCCCCCGGCGTCGCTCGAGTTGGACGTTCGCGGCGTCGGCGACCAGCTGACCTTCCAGGGCGCGCTGATCGCGGCGCGCGACCGCGCGCGGCTAACGGTCAAAGGCGCGCACAACCTGGCCACCGGCGTCGGCGAGGCGGCGCTGTCGCTCGGTCCCGTCGTCTTCGCGCCCGACGTGCTGCAGCCGCGTGATTTCGTGCCGTCGCTCTACCGGACGATCATCGAAGCCTTCGGCGAAGCCAAGGACGAAGCCGATCTTGCCTGGACGCCCAAGGGTTTGATCCGGGAGACGGCACGGATCGACCTTGCGGTCGACAAGCTGACCACGGACGACATCACGATCGAGGCGCTGTCGACCACGTTCGATTTCGACCGGCTGTTCCCGCCGCGCTCCGCCGGGCCGCAGCGTATGCGGGTCGGGCGCATCGACGTCGGCGTGCCGCTGGCGCAGGGGGTGGCCAACGTGAACATCGTCAAGCCCGAGCAGATCGAGATCGAGATCGAACAGTTCGATATGTTCGGCGGCTTCATACGAGGCCAGAAGCTGACGATCGACCCGACGCGGCAGGCGTTCGACGTGGTGCTGGAGGTCAGCGGCATCGACCTCGCCCAGATCCTGGCGTTCGCGGAGTTCGGCGAGTTGAACGCGACGGGCAAGCTGCACGGGCGCATCCCGCTGCACTACGAGGGCGGCAATCTGCGCATGAACGACGGTTTGCTGCGCACCGGCGAAGGCGGCGGACGGCTGCAATACCGGCCGCGCGAAATCGACGAGGCGCTGAAGGAGGTCGACCGCAGCGCCAGTCTGGCGATCCGGGCGCTCGCGAACTTCGTCTACGACGAGATCACGATCCGCATCAACGAAATCGAGAACGAAGAACTGCGGCTCGACATCTTCATCAACGGCAAGAGCGTCGATGTGTTCGGCGGCGTGCCGTTCCAGTTCAACATCGTCATCGAAGGCCCGATCCGCCAGATCATCGAGGACAACCTCGCCCCCATCGAACTGCCGCCCGACGTGACCGACCTGCTGCAGCGGGGCGAACGGATCGTGCCGCCGCCGCCGCCTCAACCAGCCCAGTAGCCCGGCAGCGCGTCCCGCCATTCGAGGAACGCAGCGGCGGACTCCGCGGGATCCCGCCAGAGGTCGAGGCCGAGCTCGGTCTTGAGGCGGTCACAGGCGAGCGGCCGGCGGTCCTTGTCGCCGTGCAGTTCGACGTTGCCTGACTCCCCCGGCGCCGCCAGCCGCCAGTCGAGGCCCGGCCGCTGCTCCGCGAGCGCGGCAAGCCAGTCCGAGACCGTCCATTCCCGCCCGGCGGAGACGTTGTAGAGGTCGGCTTCGAGCTTCTCGGCGGTCAGGACGCCGACGACCGCCTCGGCGACGGCGCGCGAATCGGTCCAGTCGCGGGCGCAGGCGCGGGGCAGTACGGCCGTCTCGCCGTGCAGCATCAGCATCGCCGCCTGGAGGTGCGGCGAGAGCGTGTCCCGCCGGCCCGTGTCCCGTTCCCACGGCCCGAAGACGCCGGAAAGCCGGACGCTGACGATATCCCGGTCCCAGAGCCCGGCGAGCCGCCGCGCCACGCCTTCGCTCGCGAGCTTGGTGACGCCATAGAGCGTCTCCGGCTTGGGCCAGGTGCCGTCCTCGGT
>DAINCG010000192.1:2123-4267 GCA_036732525.1 Pseudomonadota bacterium
CCCGCGCCTTCGAACCCGGCGGCGCCGTAGGCGGAGGCGGAGGAAAGGTTGACCACCCGGTCGGCGCCGATGTCCCGCGCCGCCTCCAGCAAGCAGGTGAAGCCCATCAGGTTGACGCTCAAGGTCTGGCGCGGATGGTCGCGCTCGCGCTCGGCCGCCGAAGTGACGGCCGCCGCCAGCACCACCCGATCGACGCCCTCCAGCGCCTGCTTGGCCGCCTGGGCGTTGACGATGTCCGCGACCTGGACCTCGACCGCCTCCCGCGCGGCGTGCTCGCCGAGATAGTGCAGCGCCGCTTCCGGCGGCGGGTTGATGTCGATCAGGCGGACGCGCAGGCCCTTGGCGAGCAGCGCCTCCGCGATGGCGAGGCCGACGAAGCCGCCGCCCCCTGCGATGCCGACCCGCATGCTAATCCTCGCCCGCCGCGGTCGCGCGCGCCCGCTTCGGGTCGGCGTGCGGGATCGGGATGGCGCCGCCGCGGGTCTTGTCGCCGGTCGGATCGCCGGCGCCCGCCTCCTCCCGCCGCCGGCCGGCCGAGGTCACGACCGGAATGTCGGCCGGGTCGATCGCGGCCATGCGGTCCTTCCGCTCCAGCGCCGCATCGATAAAGGGCTGCAGTTCGCGCCGCTTTTCGACCTGGCGTTTTTCCTCGCGCTCCCGGAACTCGGGCAATAGCGTCTTCGAGAAGAGCTCCAGGCACTCCGTGATGTGGTCGTGGCGATTGCGGCCGACCTGCTGCACGAAGATGATCTGATCCATGCCGACCGCCTCGTAGCGCTTCAGGTGCTCGCGCACCTGATCGGGCGTGCCGATGCCGCCGCGTCCCGCGTTGTCGGGCAGGTCGTCATAGACCTCGTCGAAGAGGGCGCCGACGTTCGTCACGGTCGGCTGGTGGGCGCCGAAGTTCACATAGTGCGCCAGGCTGTAGCCGAAATAACGGAAGCCCGGCAGGCCGCGCGCGACCGCCTCGTCCTCGTTCGCATGCAGCGAGAAGCCGGAGACGGCGGCGATGTTCGGGTTGACCGTCCAGCCGAGCGGCTTGCACTCCTCCGACTTGATGATGTCGTAGTATTCGCGCACCCACTCCCCGGCCTGTTCCGGCTCGACGAAGCCGAAGATCAGCGCGCCCATGCCGAGCCGGGCGGCGCGCAGGATGCTGTCCCGGCGGGAGCAGGCCAGCCACATCGGCGGGTGCGGCGTCTGAAGGGGCTTCGGCAGGACGTTGCGGCAGGGCATCGAGAAGAATTCGCCCTCGTACCCGGGATAGGGCGACAGCGCCATCATGTTCGCGGCCTGCTCCGCGCCCTCGCGCCACATCGGGCCCTTCTTGTCCGGATCGACCTTGAAGCCCTCCATCTCCATCAGCGTCGCGGATTCGCCGGTGCCCCACTCGACCCGGCCGCCGGAGAGGATGTCGAGCGTCGAAATCTGCTCGGCGACGCGGGCCGGGTGATTGTAGTTGGGCGCGGTCAGCTTGATGCCGTGGCCAAGCCGGATGCGCTTCGTGCGCTGAGAGGCGGCGGCGAGGAAAAGCTCGGGCGCGGAAGAGTGGGAATACTCCTCCAGGAAGTGGTGTTCGACCTCCCAGACGTGATCGATGCCGATCCGGTCGGCGACCTCGATCTGCTCCAGGCTTTCGGAAAACACGCGCGCTTCCGATCCGGCGTCCCAGGGCTTCGGGTTCTGGTGTTCGTAGAACAGGCCGAATTTCATGGGCGCTCTCCCTCCGCTATCGGGCGTTTCACGGAAGTCTCGCACGAAGCGGCGGGAACTGCACGGGGGGCCGCCGGAATCGGGTGGCGGCCGCGCCGCCCGATCCCGCATGGTCGCTGGCATGACGACGCCGGACGACTTTCTGCAACGTGGGATCGCCATGCGCATCGCCGCGCGATCGGCCTTATAATGCCGGCCTACCCCATAGAGGTTCGAGAGATGCCCGTCGCCGCCACGACCGTTGCGCAGCCGTCCCA
Source organism: Pseudomonadota bacterium (assembly GCA_036732525.1). Lineage (GTDB taxonomy): Bacteria > Pseudomonadota > Alphaproteobacteria > Bin95 > Bin95 > VMCJ01. Next base: position 4,094 of record DAINCG010000192.1, read on the forward strand.
CAGCGAAGCCCGCGTGCTCGGGCTGATCGGCATCGGCCATTTTCTCAGCCACTTCTACATCCTCTGCCTGCCGCCGATGCTGCCGGTCTTCGCGCGGGAGTTCGGCGTCGGCTTTGCGCTCCTGGGCGGCGCGATCGCGGGCTATGCCTGGATCGGCGGCGTGCTGCAGGCGCC
>DAINCG010000192.1:4277-8776 GCA_036732525.1 Pseudomonadota bacterium
TTCTTCGGCCCGCAGGAAGCGTCTCTCGTAAACGCGGCGCTCGACCGGATCGGCGCGCGGCAGATGCTTGCGGCGGGCCTTGCCGTCAACGCGGCCGCGATCGCCGGCATCGGCTTCGCGGAAAGCTTCTGGCAGTTCGCGGCGCTCGCCGTGATCGCCGGCGTCGGCAACGCCGTCTTCCATCCGGTCGACTACGCGATCATCGCCGCCAAGGTCGCGGAAAAGCGGCTCGGGCGGGCCTACTCGCTGCACACCTTCTCCGGCTCTTTCGGCGGCGGCGTCGCGCCGATCGCCATGGTGACGCTGGCCGCGCTGATCGACTGGCGCGCCGCATTCGTGATCGTCGGCGTGCTCGGCCTCGTGGCGGCCGCCGTCATCCTGGCCCAGGGCGATGCGCTCGCGGGCGAGCAGCAGCCGACGCGGACTGGCGGCGCCTCGGACGCGCCCGCGCCCAAGTCCGTGCTGCTGACGGCGCCCGTGCTGCTCTATTTCCTCTTCCTCGCGACCTACGGACTGGCGACCGGCGGCATTAGCAGCCAGGGCGTCGTCGCCATGACGCTGATGGGCCTCGCCGACGAGACCCAGGCGGCGAGCGTGCTCTCCGCCTACCAGTTCGCCATCGCCGCCGGCATCCTTGCGGGCGGCGTCCTGGCGGAGCGGTTCGGCCGCCACGGCGTGACGGCGGCGGTCTGCCTGCTTGCGGCCGCCGCGCTGCTCGTCCTGCCGCCGGCGCTTTCGCCGACCGGCGTGCTGCTCTTCGTGATCTTCGCCGCATCCGGCTTCGGCTTCGGCGCGGTGCTGCCGGCGCGCGACCTGATGGTCCGGGCGATCACGCCGCCGGGCGCCTCGGGCCGGGTGTTCGGGTTCGTCTTCGTCGGCCTCTCGGTCGGATCCGGCCTCGCCGGCGTCGTCTTCGGGGCGCTGGTCGACGCGGGCCATCACGACCTGGTCTTCCCGGTGGCGGGCGCGCTGCTCGTCGTCGCCGTCGCGATCACGACGGCGGCCCAGGTCGCCGCCAACAAGCGATGAGGTCTGGATGACCGATGTCGAGAAAGCCGTCGCCGCCCTCGACTGGGACGCGATCCGGGAAGCATTTGACCGGGACGGCTATGCGGTGCTGCCGCCGCTGCTGTCGGCCGACGAGCGGGCCGCGATCATCGCCCTCGACGAGGCGGACGTCTTCCGCACGCGGGTCGAGATGAAGCGCCACCGCTATGGCGAGGGCCGATACGGCTATTTCCGCGACCCGCTGCCGCCGGTCGTCCAGGCGCTGCGCGAGGCCCTATATCCCCGCCTCGCGCCGATCGCCAACGCCATGATGGCGACCATGCGGCAGGAGACGCGCTATCCGGCGGATCTCGAGGCCTTCCTGAAGCGCTGCGCCGCAGGCGGCCAGACCAAGCCGACGCCCCTGCTGCTGCGCTACGCCGCCGGCGGCCACAACCGCCTGCATCAGGACCTTTACGGCCCGCTCGCCTTCCCGATCCAGGCCGCGATGCTGCTCTCGGACCCGGCCGAGGATTTCACCGGCGGCGAGTTCCTGATCGCCGAAACCGCGCCCCGCCAGCAAACCCGCGCGGAGGCCGTGACGCTGGGCGCCGGCGAGACCATACTGTTCCCGACGGCGGAGCGCCCGGTTCCGGGCGCGCGCGGGCCGATGCGGGCCCGGATGCGCCATGGCGTCAGCCGCGTCCGCTCGGGCGCGCGGGCCACGCTGGGCGTCATCTTCCACAACGCCGCCTGAGGCGAGGTGCTATCGGTCCCATGGGTTTCGCGCTCTTCATCGACGACGCCGCGCTCGGCCACCGGCCGCCGGAGGGCCATCCCGAACGGCCGGCCCGGTTCGAGGCGGCGAAACGACGATTGGACGAAGACGACTTCAAGGGCCTGCTCCGCGTGGCGCCCCGCCAGGCGACGCGGGCGGAACTGGAGCGCGCCCATCCTGCGGACTTCGTGGACTATGTGCTGGGCGCGGAACGGGACGACGCGATCGTAATGCTCGATTCCGACACGGCCGTTGGCCCCGGCTCGACCCATGCGGCGCTGATCGCCGCCGGCGCGGGCGTCTCCGCGGTCGACCTCGCCATGTCGGGCGCCCGGCCGCGGGCCTTCTGCCTGGTCCGCCCGCCGGGCCACCATGCCGAGCCGGCGCGCGCCATGGGCTTCTGCCTGTTCAATTCGATCGCCGTCGCCGCCTTGCACGCCCAGGCGGCGCATGGGCTGGAGCGAGTCGCCGTGCTCGACTTCGACGTCCATCACGGCAACGGCACCCAGGCGATTTTCTGGGACCGGCCGAGCGTGCTGTTCGCCTCCTCGCACCAGATGCCGCTCTACCCCGGCACCGGGGCGCCCAGCGAAACGGGCGCCGGCAACATCTTCAACGCGCCGCTCCGCCCCGGCGACGGCGGCCCGGCGCTCCGCCGGGCGTGGGAGGGGAAGCTGCTGCCGGCGGTCGACGCCTTCAGGCCGGAACTGATCCTGGTGTCCGCCGGCTTCGACGCCCACCGGCGCGACCCGCTCGCCCAGATCGAGGCGGAGGCGGAGGATTTCGGCTGGGTCACTGGCCGGATCGTCGAACTGGCCGCGACGCACGCCGACGGACGCATCGTCGCCATGCTGGAAGGCGGCTACGACCTGCAGGGACTGTCGGAGTCGGTGGCGGCCCACGTCGCCGCGTTGACCGCGGGCCTCTAGCGCCGCTTAAATCTACGGCTACCGCGTACAGGGACCCTTCCTTCATGTCGCCGACCCCGATCACCTCGACCGTCAACGCCGATCCGGTGCTCGCCCAGCACGCCTTCCCGGTCGACCGCCTGGAAGACTTCATGGCCGAGCACGTGGACGGGTTCCGGCGGCCGCTCAAGGTCGGCCAGTTCCAGGGCGGCATGTCGAACCCCACCTTCATGCTGACCGACGGCGCCGGCAAGCGCTACGTCATGCGCAAGAAGCCGCCCGGCAAGCTGCTGCCTTCGGCCCACGCGGTCGACCGGGAATACAAGGTGATGACCGCGCTCTGGCCGACGGACGTGCCTGTCGGCAAGACGCACGTGCTCTGCGAGGACGACGGCGTCATCGGCCAGGCCTTCTTCATCATGGACCACGTCGAGGGCCGGGTGATCCGCGACTTCGCCCTGCCCGGCATGACGCCCGACGATCGCCGCGCGCACTATTTCGAGATGGGCGACGTGCTGGGCCGACTGCACAACGTCGACGTCCGCGCCGTCGGCCTGGAAGACTACGGCCGCGTCGGCGGCTACTGCGCGCGGCAGGTCAAGCGCTGGTCGACCCAGTACGAGGCGAGCAAGACCGACGACGTGCCCGAAATGGAGAAGCTGATCGTCTGGCTGGGCGAGCGCATGCCGGAGACCGAGGAGACGACGATCGTCCACGGCGACTACCGGATGGAGAACACAATCTACCATCCGGACCGGCCGGAGATCCTGGCGGTGATCGACTGGGAGCTCGGCACGCTCGGCGACCCGCTCTCCGATCTCGCATACAACTGCCTGAACTACTATGTCGGCGATCCGGAGCGGGGCGACATCACCGGGATCGATCTCGTCGAGCAGGGCATTCCGACCGAGGACGAGTATGTCGCGCGCTATTGCCGGATGCGCGGCATGACGGAGCCGCCCAACTGGAAGTTCTATCTGGCGCTCTCGCTGTTCCGGCTGGCGGCGATCTCCCAGGGCGTCTACAAGCGCGGCCTGGACGGCAACGCTTCCAGCCCCGACGCCCTGAAACGCGGCGCCAAGGCCCGCCAGCTCGCCGAAGCCGGCTGGCGGATTGCCGAGACCGCGTGACCTCAGCCCTCGGCGGCGTCGCGGGCCGGCAACAGCGGCGCCGCGCGGCGCATGGCGACGCCCAGGCTGACGCAGGCGGCGAGCGACAGGGCTGAAATCCCCATCAGCTGATCCTGGAAATCGACCCCGGCGTCGATCAGATATCCGGTCACGCCGGGTCCGAGCGACGTCGCGAAGACCATGACCGCCGTCGCCATCGACCGGATCGCGCCGAGATGGCCGACGCCGTAAACCTCCGGCCAGTAGGCGCCGTTCACCGCCGAGACGACGCCGGTCGTAAGCCCGACCAGCGCCATGCCCACGGCCGCGCCGTCGAGCCCCGGCGTCCAGCCGATCAGCGCATAGCCGAGCGCGCCGGGCGCCAGCATCAGCGGCGCCACGCGGAGCGCGCCGAGGCGGTCGATCGCCCAGCCGCCCGCCGTCAGACCCAGGATCGTGGCGGCCGTCATGACCGAAAAGAGCGCGGCGAAGCCTGCGAGGCTCCATTCCTTCAGATCGGAGAGATGCGCCTGCTGGAAGGCGAGCGCGGTCGAGAAGACGGGCTGGGCCAGGAATCCCGGGAACGTGGCCCAGAACAGCCAGTGGCGAAGCGCCTGGCCCCGCGTCCAATGCCGGTTGAGCAGGCCGGCGCCGCCGAATTCCGCGCCCTGGCCCTTCGGCGACCGCTCCCGGCGCAACAGCAGGAGTAGCGGCGGG
>DAINCG010000193.1:0-3108 GCA_036732525.1 Pseudomonadota bacterium
CAGTGGTAGACTTTTACGCCGCCAAGTGGCCGGTTTTTGCGCCGCCGTTGACACCTACGCCGACAAAGATCAGCTCGGCAAGCAATGGCGCCGGGTTCGCGAAGCGCTCGGGATGCGGGCCGAACTGCGCCTGCAGGACCTGCGGCGGACAGCGGCGACCGAAGCCGCGAACGCTGGCGCGACCGAGGCCGAATTGGACGCCGTGCATGGCTGGAAACCAGGTAGCCGGGTGCATGCGACCTACATCCGACCGGGCCAGGATGCGGCCCGAAACTACGCCCGAAAGCGCCGAGAGTCGGAATCGGAGTCGGAACGGTGAAAAGAAATGTCGGAAATTTGGCGGGAGTGACGGGGCTCGAACCCGCGACCTCTGGCGTGACAGGCCAGCGCTCTAACCGACTGAGCTACACCCCCAGGGCAGGGCCGCTTCGGCACCCGCTCAAGAGAACGCGGGTTTTAAGGACCGGCGCGGACCGCGTCAATAGCTCATGCGTCGCTTACGACATGTAAACGCCGCCGTTGACGTGAATCGTCTGCCCGGTCGTATACGCCCCCTCCGGCGAGCACAGGAAGCGGACGAGGCCGGCGATCTCGTCGGGCGTTCCCATCCGGTCGAGCGGCACGCCGCGGTCGCCGAGCGACGGGCGGGCGCCGGCGCTCGCGCCGCGGCTGGTGTCGATCATGCCGGGGGCGACGGAATTCACGTTGATCCGATGCGGCGCAAGTTCGCGCGAGAGGCCGCGCGTGAAGCCCTCGAGGCCGGCCTTGGCGGCGTTCACGTGGATTCGGTTCAGCGTGCCGACCCGATTCGAAATGCCGCTCAACGTCACGATCGATCCGCCATTGCCGCCGGCGACCATGTGCCGGCCGAAGGCCTGGCAGACGTTGAAGGCGCCGTCGAGCGCCACGCCCAGCACATTGCGCCACTCTTCGTAGGACATCTCCAGGAAGGGCTGCTGGTTGCGGAGCGCCGCGTTCGAGACGACGACGTCGATCCGCCCGAAGGCGTCCATCGCCGCCGCCGCCATGCGGTCGACGGCGGCGCGGTCGGTGACGTCGGCCAGGAAGGGCAGCGCCTCGACGCCGTAGTCCTTCTTCAACGCCGCCGCGGTCTCCTCGACCGCGGCCTGGTCGCCCCGTCCGTTGACCACCACATTGGCGCCGATGGCGGCCAGATGCTCGGCGATGTGCCGGCCGATATTTTTGCCGGCGCCGGTGACGACCGCCGTCTTGCCCTTCAGGGACTTCGCGCCCGGATCGATCATTGACGTCCTCCAAAGCATTCAGTTGAAACGAAAAACGCCGCCAAACGGCGGCGCTGGTGGGCGATGACAGACTCGAACTGCCGACATCCTCGGTGTAAACGAGGCGCTCTACCAACTGAGCTAATCGCCCGGTCGGCGAGAGCGCCGACCACAACCGGCAGAGGCGACATGCCGCCCCGCCGGTCGTTGGCCGATGTCAGTTGACGGCGTCCTTGAGGCCCTTGCCGGCCTTGAACTTCGGCTGCTTCGAAGCAGCGATATTGATGGTTTCGCCCGTGCGGGGGTTCCGCCCGGTGGAGGCGGCGCGCTCAGCAACCGAGAAAGTTCCGAAGCCCACGACGCGGACCTCGTCGCCCGACTTCAACGCACCTTCGATGGCGCCGAAGACCGCGTCGACCGCGTTGCCGGCGTCGCTTTTCGACAGACCCGTTTCATCCGCGACCGCGGCGACCAGTTCGTTCTTGTTCACCTGAAGCTCCCGTGTTCTCGACCCGCCCCCATGGTTCAGCGGAGCGACTCCAATGTTGGCAACGCCGCGCACAATACAGGCCGTCCAATGTCCGTCAATTCACATTGGTTTAGCATTATCAACAGCAAGCCCGCGGCCGCTCGCCAAAGCCGGCGGGGTTCGCCACAATGACCCGGTCCAACGGAGAGGCAGGCGCATGCGCGACCAGACAGGACGCTACCGGGACGGCCCGGGCTACGATCATGATCTTTACGCCTGGAGCCCGCTGCCGCGGCGGGAGCCGTTCCCCTGGCCCGACGGCGCGCGCATCGCCGTCGCCGCCTTCGTGCATGTCGAACTCTTCGAACTCGATCCGCCCGACGGGGCGGTCGCCGACCCGCGCTTCGGCGGCGCCCTCGGCTCCTATGACCCGGATTTCCAGAACCTGACCCGCCGGCTCTTCGGCCTGCGCGTCGGCTACTATCGCGTGTTGGACGTGCTGGAGCGGCACGGGCTTCGCGCCACGGTCTGCTTCAACGCCGCGGCGGCGGAGCGCTATCCCTACCTGGTCGAGCGCGCGCTGGCGGGCGAACTGGTCGTAGTTGCCGGCGTAGAAGGCGAGCTTCCGGTCTTCCAGATGCAGAATGCCGTTGACGACGCGGTTCAAAAGGTCGCGGTCGTGGCTGATGACGACGACGGTGTGCGGATACTTGGCGAGATAGCTCTCCAGCCAGAGCGCGCCTTCGAGATCCAGATAGTTGGTCGGCTCGTCGAGCAGCAGCACGTCCGGTTCGGCGAACAGCACGGCCGCGAGCGCGACGCGCATGCGCCAGCCGCCGGAAAAGGCGCGGCAGGGCATCTGCTGCTGGGCGTGATCGAAGCCCATGCCGTTCAGGATGGTCGCGGCGCGCGCCTCGGCCGACCAGGCGTCGATGTCCGTCAGCCGCGTCTGGATGTCGGCGATCCGGCCAGGGTCGGTCGCGGTCTCCGATTCTTCCAGCAGGCGCGCCCGTTCGACGTCGGCCGCGAGCACGGTCTCCAGGAGCGACTCGTCGCCCGCCGGCGCCTCCTGCGCGACGCCGCCGATGCGCGCGCCCGCGGGTGTGGCGATCTCGCCGCCGTCGGCCTGCAGTTCGCCGTGGATCAGGCGGAACAGCGTGGTCTTGCCCGCGCCGTTCCGTCCGATAAGGCCCACCTTGTGGCCCTTCGGAATAAAGGCGGAGGCGCTGTCGAGAAGCGGGCGGCCCTCGATCGCGTAAGTGAGGTCTGTAATGCGAAGCATGGCGGGGCGTGATGTGGCCCATGCGGCGGGCGGCGTCAAATGCTTCGGCAGCACGTTCGGTTGACGGGGAAGCGGGGGGCGGGTGGAATCCCGCCCCATGAGCTGGCAGGACA
>DAINCG010000193.1:3151-8754 GCA_036732525.1 Pseudomonadota bacterium
GCTCGCCCAGGGCGGCGAAGAGGCCGTGGCGAAGCAACACGCGCGCGGACGACTGACCGTGCGCGAGCGGATCGACGCCCTGATCGATCCCGGATCGTTCGACGAGATCGGCCGCGCCGCCGGCGACGCTGAGGTCGACGAGAACGGCAATCTGATCGAATTCTCGCCCGCCAATTTCGTCCTGGGCTTCGCCAGGATCGACGGCCGCAGGGTCGTCGTCGGCGGCGAGGACTTCACGCTGCGCGGCGGCTCGCCGACGACGGCGGGGCTGCGCAAGAGCGTTTATGCCGAGACCGTGGCCTTGCAGCACCGCGTGCCGCTCGTACGCCTGCACGAAGGCGCGGGCGGCAGCGTCGGCGCGCCGAAGCGGCCCTCGCCGCCGGCCCCGGTGTTCGACCCGCCGCGCTTCCGGACGGTCGCACAAACATTGGCGACGCTCCCGGTCGCGACCGCCGCCATGGGCGCCGTCGCGGGGCTGCCGGCCGCACGTCTCGTCTCCTCGCACTTCTCCGTCATGTCGAAGAAGACAGCGCAGATCCTGATCGCCGGCCCCGCCGTCGTCGAGCGCGCCATGGGCGAGAAGATCTCGAAGGAGGACCTTGGCGGCTGGAAGGTGCATTCCCGGAACGGCACGGTCGACAACGCCGCCGAGGACGAACCTGCAGCCCTCGACGAAATCCGCAAGTTTCTCTCCTATATGCCGAATAACGTTTGGGAATTGGCGCCAGAAGGTCCGACCAACGATCCGGTCGACCGGCAGGAGGAGGCGCTGCTCGACATCGTGCCGAAGGACCGGCGCCGGGCGTTCGACATGCGCCGCGTCGTGTCCGCCGTCTTCGACCGGGACAGCTTCTTCGAGATGGGCCGCGGCTACGGCCGCAGCCAGATCATCGGCCTCGCCCGGCTTAACGGACAGACGGTCGGCGTCTGGGCAAACGACGGCCGCCACCTCGCCGGCGCCATGACCGCCGACGGCGCGCAAAAGGCGCGCCGTTTCATGGAGTTGTGCGAGACCTTTCACTTCCCGATCGTGACTCTGATCGACGAGCCGGGATTCATGATCGGCTCACAGTCCGAGAAGCAGGCGACCATCCGGCATGGCGCCGCCGCCGTGCTGACGGCGGTCATGACCAGCGTGCCGTGGGCCTCTGTGATGGTGCGCCGGTCGTTCGGCGTCGCCCAGGCGGCGCATTACGGCCCCGAGGGCTACGTGCTGGCCTGGCCGTCGGCCGAAACCGGCCCGCTGCCGGTCGAGGGCGGCGTCATGGTGGCCTACCGCAAGGAAATCGCGGCGGCCGCCGACCCGGAAGCGAAGCGGCGCGAGTATGAGGACATGCTTGGCGCCAAGCAGTCGCTTTTCCCGCGGGCGGAAGTCTTCAACGTCCACGAACTGATCGACCCGCGCGAGACGCGGCCGATGCTCTGCCGCTGGATCGACCGGGTCCGGCCGCTCCTGCCACAACTGTTGGGGCCGACTTCCTTCGCGCTCCGCCCATAGAGGAAACGAACAAGCACATGGCGACGACGATCGAACTGGAAACCGCCGGCACCGTCTGGAAGCTGCTGGTCAAGGACGGCGATACGGTGGAAGAGGGCCAGACCCTCTTCATCATGGAAGTGATGAAGATGGAGGTGCCCTACGAGGCGCCCCACGCCGGCACGGTCAAGGACCTCAACATCGCCGAGGGCGACGTGCTGGAGGAAGGCGACGAGGCGATGGAAATCGCCTGACCGGGCCGCCTTCCGCCTGTCTCCTCAATACTGCTTCGGCACCGCCGTCAGCGTCGGCTTGCCGGCGAAGTGGGCCTTCAGGTTGTCGAAGGTCAGGTCCGCCATCGCGCGGCGCGTCTCATGCGTCGAACTCGCGATGTGCGGCGTCAGGATGACGTTCGGCAGCTCGAGCAGTTCGGGCGGCACGTGCGGCTCGCCGTCGAGCACATCGAGCGCGGCGCCCGCGATGCGGCCGTCCTGCAGCGCCTTGATCATGGCCGGCTGGTCGACGATCGGCCCGCGCGCCGTGTTGATCAGGTAGCCCTTGGGGCCGAGCGCATCCAGCACCTTGGCGTCGACGATGCCGCGATTGGCTTCGCCGCCCTCGCAGGCGACCAGAAGGATGTCGCTCGCCTCGGCCAAGTCCAGCAGCGAGGCGTGGGACCGGTAGACGAGGTCGCCCATCGGCTTGATGTCGTAATAGGCGACCTGGAGGCCGAACACCTCCGCCCGGCGCGCGACCGCCTTGCCGATGCGGCCGAGGCCCAGGATGCCGAGCCGGCGACCCTTGACCGTGACGCCGAGGTCCATACGGCCCTTGGTCCATTTGCCGTCGCGCAGAAATCGCTCGGATTCTGAGATGCGGCGCGGCGCCATCAGGATGAAGGTCATGGCGAGGTCGGCGACGTCGCCCGTCAGCACTTCGGGCGTGTGGGTCACCACGACGCCGCGCGCCTGGGCGGCTTTCACGTCCGTCGCGTCGTAGCCGACGCTGCAATGGGCGATGATTTCCAGATTCGGCAGACGGTTGATGAGATTGGCGTTGGCGCCCTTCATCCCGCCGGCGATCACGCCGCGCACCCGGTCAGCGACCTGATCGAGCAAGCCGTCCGGGTCCGCCGGGTCCAGGAAGTTGTGGACCTTGTATTCCTTTTCGAGCCGCGCCTGAAGGTCGATGGGCACCGGCGAGACTTGCAGCAGTTCGATCATTCTTGGGCTCCCCCCCGCGGCGGGCGCGCCGCGCGCGCCATAGTCCTGGCGTGGCCGGAAGCCTGTCAATGCCGCCGCCGCTTGGCGGGCGGCGCGCGCCGGGGCAAACTCTGCGCCGCCAATGGCAGGGAGCCGAGGGGATGCGCAGTCATCTGGACCTACCGAGCCGCGATCCGAGCGCGGACGGCCTCAAGAACCGGTTCGAGGCCTATGTCCTTAGCCATTTCCCCTGGTTCTGGAAGGCGATCATGGCGGTTCCGCCGCTCAATCGCCTGGCCAACCGCATCATCATCGACCGGGCCGTCCTCCGGGCGGAGACCCGGCCGTCGCCGCTCAGCTCCATGGCCGAGCGGGGCGACGTCAGGCGGCCGATCGCGGGCTATACCTCCTGGGAATCCCTCACGGACCTGTCCTGGTTCGGCCGCCACCTGCCGCCGAGTGATCTCGGCGCGCCGGAGCATCCCTTGGGGCCGCTGCCCTCGCTCGATGCGGTCGAGGAGCTGTTCCGGGTGCATCCGGACGGGCCGACCAAATCGGAAACGTCGAGCGTCCTGCTGCTTTCCTTCGCACAGTGGTTCACCGACGGCTTCCTGATGACGTTGACGGAGGACCCGCGGAAGACGCACAGCTTGCACCAGATCGATTTCAATACGCTCTACGGCCTCTCCCGCGCCGAAAGCGATGCGATCCGGCTGATGTCCGAAGCGCCGGGCGAGAGGGGGCGGCTCAAGGTCGAGGTCGAGCCCAAAAGCGGCGAAGCGTTCGCGCCCGCCTATTTCGACGAGGCCGGCAATCCCCGCCCGGAGTTCGCGGCGCTTCGGCCGCCACTGCGTCTGGACGAGCATCTCGCCAAGCTCCCGCCCGAGACGGCGGCGGAGGTCAAGCGCCACGTCTTCGCCTTCGCCGGCGAGCGGGCGAACACCACGCCCTATACGGCGATGCTGAACACGCTCTTCCTGCGGGAGCACAACCGGCTGGCCGGTCTCATCGAGAAGGCGCACCCGGATTGGAACGACGAGCGCGTCTTCCAGACGGCGCGGAACGTCAATGTCGTCCTCCTGATCAAGATCGTGATCGAGGAGTACATCAATCACCTGGCGCCCTATCACTTCCAACTCCGCGCGGATCCCTCGGTCGCCTGGCGCGCGCATTGGAACAAGCCGAACTGGATGCCGATCGAGTTCAACCTGCTCTATCGCTGGCACAGCTTCACGCCGACGCATTTCGAGATCGAGGCGGAGCCCGCGCCGATCGAAACGCAGATCTACAACCATGCCGTCCTGAAGCGCATCGGCCTCGGCCAGGCGATGCAGCGGGCAAGCGACCAGCGGGCCTGGAACCTCGGCCTGCAGAACACGGCGAAGGCGCTGCTGCCGGTCGAACGCGCTTCGGTCGCTCAGGGTCGCCGCAACCAGTTGGCCTCCTACAACGACTACCGGGAGTTCTACGGCTACGGCCGGGTGACGCGCTTCGACCAGATTACGGGGGACCCGGACCGGCAGGCGCTGCTTTCGAAGCTCTATGACGGGGAGGTCGACAAGGTGGAGTTCTTCGTCGGCCTGTTCGCGGAGGATGTCTCGCCGGGCGCAGCCGTGCCGCCGCTGATCGGCCGCATGGTGGCGCTCGACGCCTTTTCGCAGGCATTGCCCAACCCGCTGCTCTCCGAGCATGTCTTCAACGCCAGGACCTTCTCCGAAACGGGCCTCGCCGAAATCAATGCGACGCGACGGTTATCGGACATCCTGCATCGCAATCTCGGGCCCGATCGGAACCGCTATCGGGTCAGCTTCACGCTGCCGGCGTATCGGAAGGGGTAGACCGAGCGAGTTGCAGGGCGCTCAGGATCGCGACGACGGCGAGGGCGCTGAAACAAAGGGCGAAGTCGCCCGTCGCCTCCAAAAGGGCGCCGAACAGGACCGGGCCGGAGACGAGGCCGATATAGGTCACGAACTGGCCGCCGCCGGCGACGGCCGCGACGCGATCTTCCGGCGCCAGGCGCGCGAGTTCCGCGAAGAACAGGCCGACCCATCCATTGCCGCTCGCGCCCGCGGCGGCGACCACGCCCAGAACGGCGAGGCGCGGCCAACCGGCGTCGAGCTGCGTGATCGCGACCAGCGCCATCGCCAAGAGCACGGCGAGCAGGCATAGCAGCCGCCGCGTCGGGATCAGGCGGTCGGCGACGAAGCCGAGCGCCACGCGCGCGCCGATGCCGGACAGGTGCAGCGCGGAAAAAATCAGGCCGGCTTCCGTCGGCGTATAGCCCGCCTCCCGCCAGAGAAAGACGACCAGATATGTGACGAGGCCCATCTGGCAGATCGCGAGCGCGAAGCCAGCGCCGGAGACGGCCCGGACCGACGGGTCGGCGAAGGTCGTGCGCAGGTCTTTGATGGGCGCGGCCCCTGTCTGGGCGTCGGGGCGCGCCGCGCCGAGCCGCCCAAACGGCGCGGCCAGGACCAGCACGGCGGTCGCCGCAGCGAGCGCCAGCATCGCGTAGCGCCAGTCGGCCGCTTCGATCAGCACCGGCAGCAGCGCGCCCGCCAGCATGCCGCCCGCCGGGGTCGCGCACTGCTTCAGCGAGAAGACCAGCGCGCGATTGGACGGCGTCGTGACGCGGGAGAGGACGGCGGAGCCCGTCGGGTTCATCGGCCCGGTGGCGCAGCCGATCAGCATGGCGGCGAGGAACGCCATGATCGCGGCCGCCCCGGCCGCAAGCGTCGCCGCCCCGGCGGCGCCGAAGGCCAGCAGCGCCTGAAAGACGCGGGTCGCCCCGAAGCGCGCTTCGAGCGCGCCCGCGCCCAGGCCCATCGCCATGCCGACGATGTAGACGGCGGCGACAAGGAAGCCGACGGACTCCGGCGCGATGCCGATGTCCGGCCCCGCGACCGGGATGATCACCGGAAAGG
>DAINCG010000194.1:0-1903 GCA_036732525.1 Pseudomonadota bacterium
ATGGCGAGCGCTTCGACGCCGGCCGGTTCTTCGACCGCTGGCGGATCGACCGCGGCGGCCGGCCGGTCTGGCGCGACGCGCTTTCGGTGACGGGCGGCGATACCGACTTCGCCGGCGTCGCGGCATTCGGCGACGCGCGCGCGCTCGCGACCGTCATCTATGCCGGACCCGCCGCCGACCGCATCCTGGCGGCCGCCCGCGAGCATCTCGGCGACGACGCCCGCTCGGGCGCCACCCTCGTGCGCGGCTTGATGGTCGCCCGCCTGCTGGGCAATGAGGCCGGCCGCCTCAAGCGCTCGCTCGGCGAGCTCGTCGGCCGTCTTCGGGCGGAGGCGTTCGGCCGTCCGCCCCTGCCGCCCCGCGTCTGGCTCTGTTGAAGGAAGGCCCATGCGACTGACCCCCCGCGAACAGGACAAGCTGATGGTCGCCATGGCCGCCATGGTGGCGCGCCGGCGATTGGAGCGCGGCGTCAAGCTGAACTATCCGGAAGCGGTCGCGCTGATCACCGACTTCGTCGTCGAAGGCGCGCGCGACGGCCGCCGCGTCGCCGACCTGATGGAGGCGGGCGCGCATGTCATCGCGCGCAGCCAAGTCATGGAGGGCGTCGCCGAGATGATCCACGACGTCCAGGTCGAGGCGACCTTCCCCGACGGGACCAAGCTCGTCACCGTCCACAACCCGATCCGCTAGGAGGCCGCGCCATGATCCCCGGAGAGTTCATCGTCGCCGAAGGCGAGATCGAGCTGAACGCCGGCCTGGACGCCGTCGAGGTCGAGGTGACCAACACCGGCGACCGGCCGATCCAGGTCGGCAGCCACTATCATTTCTTCGAAACCAATCCGGCGCTGGATTTCGACCGCGCAGCCGCCCGCGGCCGCCGGCTCGACATCGCCGCCGGCACCGCCGTCCGCTTCGAGCCCGGGCAGAGCCGCACCGTCTCGCTGGTGCCCTATGGCGGCGACCGGAAGGTCGTCGGCTTCCGGCAGGACGTGATGGGACCGCTCGACGCCAAGGGGGGAAGCCGCTGATGCCCGTGAAAATCGCCCGATCCGCTTATGCGGACATGTTCGGCCCGACCGTCGGCGACCGCGTGCGCCTGGCCGACACGGAGCTCTTCATCGAAGTCGAGAAGGACTTCACCACCTATGGCGACGAGGTGAAGTTCGGCGGCGGCAAGGTTATCCGCGACGGCATGGGCCAGTCCCAGGTCCGGCGGCGCGACGGCGCCGTCGACACCGTCATCACCAACGCGCTGATCCTGGATTACTGGGGCATCGTGAAGGCCGACATCGGCGTCAAGGACGGCCGCATCGTCGCCATCGGCAAGGCCGGCAATCCGGACATCCAGCCGGGCGTCGACATCGTCATCGGCCCGGCGACCGAGGCGATCGCCGGCGAAGGCAAGATCATCACCGCCGGCGGCTTCGACTGCCACATCCACTTCATTTGCCCGCAGCAGATCACCGAAGCGCTCTATTCGGGCGTCACGACCATGCTCGGCGGCGGCACCGGCCCCGCGACCGGCACCAACGCCACCACCTGCACGCCGGGCGAATGGCACATTCAGCGGATGATCGAGGCGTCGGACGCCTTTCCGGTCAATCTCGGCTTCTCCGGCAAGGGCAACGCGTCGGAGCCGGGGCCGCTGGTCGATCAGATCCACGCCGGCGCCTGCGCCCTCAAGCTGCACGAGGACTGGGGGACCACGCCCGCCGCGATCGACTGCTGCCTCGGCGTCGCGGACGAACTCGACGTCCAGGTGATGATCCACACCGACACGCTGAACGAAAGCGGCTTCGTCGAGGACACGATCAAGGCCTTCAAGGACCGGACGATCCACGCCTTCCACACCGAAGGCGCCGGCGGCGGCCATGCCCCGGACATCATCAAGGTCTGCGGCCTG
>DAINCG010000194.1:1913-2138 GCA_036732525.1 Pseudomonadota bacterium
CGACGCGGCCCTACACGGTCAACACGGTGGACGAGCATCTCGACATGCTGATGGTCTGCCACCACCTTGACCCGCGCATCCCGGAAGACGTCGCCTTCGCCGAGAGCCGCATCCGCAAGGAAACCATCGCGGCCGAGGACATCCTGCACGACATGGGCGCCTTCTCGATCATCGCCTCCGACAGCCAGGCGATGGGCCGGGTCGGCGAGGTGCTGATGCGCACCT
>DAINCG010000194.1:2200-8731 GCA_036732525.1 Pseudomonadota bacterium
CGGGGAGGCGGGCGAAAACGACAACCTGCGCGCCCGGCGCTACATCGCGAAATATACGATCAACCCGGCGATCGCGCACGGCATGTCGGACCACATCGGCTCGGTCGAGGTGGGCAAGCTCGCCGATCTCGTCGTCTGGTCGCCGGCGTTCTTCGGCGTGAAGCCGGATCTTGTGCTGAAGGGCGGCATGATCGCGGCCGCCGTGATGGGCGACCCGAACGCCTCGATCCCGACGCCGCAGCCGGAATACTTCCGGCCGATGTTCGGCGCCTTCGGCTCGGCCCTGCCGAAGACCAGCGTCTCCTTCGTCAGCCAGGCGGCCTACGACGCGGGGCTCGACGTGCAGAAGCAACTGATCCCGATCAAGGGCGTGCGCGACATCTCCAAGGCGTCGATGAAGCTGAACGACCTGACCCCGAAGATCGAGGTCGATCCGGAGACGTACGAAGTGAAGGCGGACGGCGCCATCCTGACCTGCGAGCCGGCGGAAGTCGTCTCCATGGCCCAGAGCTACTTCCTGTTCTGATCCGATGTTGCGCGCGGGCACACATGCCGCCGCCGGCGCCTGGCCGGCCGAGGCGGCAAAGGGGTCGATCGAGCTGGATTTCGAAGGCCGGCACCGCCGCCGTATCCGGCTCGCGACGGACACGGGCGTCGACGTGCTGCTCGACCTGGAGCGGGCGACGGCGATGGCGGACGGCGACGGCGTCCAGGCCGACGATGGCCAGTGGTTCCGCATCAGCGCCAAGCCGGAGCCGCTGCTCGCGGTGACGGCGCCGGATGCGCACGGCCTGCTGAAGCTCGCCTGGCATCTCGGCAACCGGCATACGCCCGCCGAAATCCAACAGGGCCGCATCCTGATCCGGCGCGACCACGTGCTGGCGGACATGGCGCGCGGTCTGGGCGGCGCGGTCGCGGAGGTGGTCGAGCCGTTTCAGCCGGAAGGCAGCGCCTATGGCGGGCACGGCAACGCGCCGGCGCATAACCATGGCCACGGCGGACACAGCCACATCCACGACCACGACCACGATCATGCCCATCCGCACGACCATCGGCATGACTGACGTCGCGACCGCGCTCAGGCTGCAAAGCTGGTTCTCGCCGGCCTTCCCGATCGGCGGCTTCTCCTACAGCCATGGGCTGGAGCCGGCGATCGACCGGGGCGTCGTCAAGGACCGGGCGGGCCTCGTCGCGTGGCTGGAGACACTGCTGAGGCAGGGCTCGGCGCGGATCGACGCGCGCTTCTTCGCCGCCGCCTGGCGAAAGTCTTCCGATGTCGACGCCGCCACGGAGCTTGCGGCGGAGGCGTCCGCCTGGCTGCCGACGGCGGAACTCGCCCAGGAGGCGGAGCTTCAGGGCGACGCCTTTCTCTCGACCGTCGCCGCCGCCTGGCCGCACCCGGCGATCAATGCGTTTCGGCGCCGCCGCTCGCCGTCGCCGCGGGTTTCATTTCGGGCGTCTACGGCGCCGACCTCCGCCAAGCGCTGCCGCTCTATCTCCAGGCCTTCGCCGCGAACGTCGTTTCGGCGGGCGTCCGGCTCATCCCCCTCGGCCAGACCGACGGCCAGCGCGCGATGATGGCGCTGGAGCCCGCCGTCGCCGCCGCCGCCGACGCGGCCCTTGCCACGCCGGACGAGACGGACGATTTGTGGACGGCGACGCCCGCGCACGACATCGCCTCGATGCGCCATGAAACCCAGTATGCGAGGATTTTCCGGTCATGACTTCCCCCAACGGCCCGCTCCGCGTCGGCATCGGCGGCCCCGTCGGCTCCGGCAAGACCGCGCTCTGCGAAGCGCTCTGCAAGGCGATGCGGGACGACTACGACCTCTTCGTCATCACCAACGACATCTACACCAAGGAGGATCAGATGATCCTCACCCGCTCGGGCGCGCTGCCGGCCGAGCGGATCGAGGGCGTCGAGACGGGCGGCTGTCCCCACACCGCGATCCGGGAGGACGCCTCGATCAACCTTTCGGCCATCGCCGACATGCGCATCAAGTTCCCGCTGGCCGACCTTTGCCTGATCGAGTCGGGCGGCGACAATCTTGCGGCCACCTTCAGCCCGGAACTTGCCGACCTCACGATCTACGTGATCGACGTCGCGGCCGGCGAGAAGATCCCGCGGAAGGGCGGGCCGGGCATCACGCGCTCCGACCTGCTGGTCATCAACAAGATCGATCTGGCCCCGCTGGTCGGCGCGGATCTGGACGTGATGCGGCAGGACACGCTCCGCATGCGCGGCGAACGGCCGTTCGTTTTCACGAACCTGAAGGCGGGCGAGGGACTGGCGGACATCGTCCGCTTCATCGAGGCCGAAGGCGGTCTGTCGGCGGGGAAGGCGGCCTGACGGCGCCTCAGGCGCGCGCGGCGCAGCTTTCGCCGAATGCCTTGAAGAGGGCCTGATTGATCGGGTTGGTCTGCGGGTCGTATTCCGCGTGCCACTGGACGCCGAGCGCGAAGGTCGGCGCGTCGGCGATGCGGATCGCCTCGATCGTGCCGTCTTCGGCGATCCCTTCGACCACGATGCGCTCGCAGGTCTCGGTGATGCCCTGGCCGTGCAGGGAGTTCACCCGGATGCGGTCGCGGCCCAAGAGGCGGGAGAGCGCGCCGCCGGGCGTCAGGTCGACGTCGTGGCGGTCGGCGAAGACGATCTCCGGGTCGGGGTGGATCTCGCCGTCGGGCGTCCGCGGCGCCCGGTGGTTCATGCGGCCGGGAATCTCGCGAATCTCCGGGTGGAGTTTGCAGCCGAACGCGACCGCCATTTCCTGGATGCCGCGACAGACGCCGAAGATCGGCACGCCCTTCGCGACGCAGGCCCGCGTGACCTCCAGCGCCACGGCGTCGCGGCGCTGGTCGTAGGGCTCGTGCGCCGGATGCGGCTCGACGCCGAAGAACGTGGGGTGGACGTTGGCGCGGCCGCCGGTCAGCAGCACGCCGTCGACGGTGTCGAGCAGGTCGCCGATGTCGGTGATGCCGGGGCAGCCGGCGAACATCAGCGGCAGGCCGCCGGCGACCTCCGCCACGGCGCGCAGATTCTTCTCGCCGGCCATCTGCGCCGGGATGCGATCATTGATCAGATGCGCCGTCGCGATCACGCCGATCACGGGCCTCGTCATTCTTGTTCTCCCCGTGGCGAATACGCCGGACTATCCACCTTAGATAATATGGCAAGTCTACGAACAATCTCACAATACGGATGCTGCGCTGCGGCATTTTTGCGCCCGACAGGCTTGACGGGGGCTCCGTCAGCGCCGGACATTCCCCGCCTAAACGGAACAGCCCGCCCGCCACAGCCGGAGACATCATGGACGTTCTCGAAGCGATACAGAGCCGCAAGTCGATCCGCGCCTTCACCGATCAGCCGGTGAGCAAGGCGCAGGTCGAGGAACTGCTCCGCATTTCCCAGCGCGCGCCGAGCGGCACCAACACCCAGCCCTGGCACGTCTACGTCTGCACGGGCGCCGTCCGTCAGGCGATCACCGACGACGTGCTGGAACTGGCGCGGTCCGGCAAGGGCGGCAAGTACGAGGACTACGACTACTATCCCGAAAGCTGGAAGGACGTGCATCGCGACCGCCGGCGCGCAGTCGGCTGGGCGCTCTACGGCCTGGTCGGCGTCGCCAAGGGCGACCGCGAAGGCAGCGCCCGCCAGGCGGCGCGCAACTTCCTCTTCTTCGACGCGCCGGTCGGCCTCTTTATCACCGTCGACAGCTATCTCGGCCGCGGCAGCTGGTCGGACGCCGGCATGTACGCCCAGACCATCATGCTGGCCGCGCGCGGCATGGGCCTCGACACCTGCCCGCAGGCCGCGTGGATTCCCTATCAGGAGCCGGTCTTCCGCCATCTCGGCATCCCGGACGATCAGGCGCTGGTCACGGGCATGAGCCTCGGCTACGCCGACCAATCCAAGATCGAGAACACGTTGGTCAGCGAGCGCGAGGACCTCGCCAAGGTCGCCCACTTCGTCGGCTTCGGCGACGGGTGAGACAAAGGGGCGCTTTCGGGCCGGACGCGCAACGCGCATAGTTGAGGGGTACGCGGAAGCAGACGCGGGAGGAACCCATGGCCGATCGGGACAAGACCCACTACGAGGTCATCGTCATCGGGGCCGGCGTCGCCGGCATCTACCAGATCAAGCGGCTCGCCGACCTGGGCGTCGACGCGACCGTGCTGGAAGCGGCGGCCGACCTCGGCGGCACTTGGTACAACAACCGCTATCCGGGCGCCCGGTTCGATTCCGAAAGCTACACCTACGGCTATTCCTTCTCGAAGGAGCTGCTGGAGGAGTGGCATTGGCAGGAGCGCTATTCCCCCCAGCCGGAGAACCTGCGCTACCTGAACTACGTGGCGGAGAAGTTCGATCTTCGCCGCCACATGCAGTTCAACTGCCGGGTCGAGGCGGCGCATTTCGACGATGCGGCCAATCTCTGGCGCATCCGCGTCGCCGACGGGCGGACGCTCACCTGCCGCTTCGTCATCATGACGCTCGGCCTGCTGTCGATCCCGACCATGCCGCGGATCGAAGGCCTCGCCGACTTCAAGGGGCCGTCGTTCCACACGTTCGACTGGCCGCACGAGCCGGTGGACCTCGCCGGCAAGCGCGTCGCCGTCATCGGCACGGGCGCGACGGCGATTCAGGTGATCGGCGAAATTCAGGACAAGGTCGGCGATCTCACCGTGTTCCAGCGGCGGCCGAACTGGTGCGCGCCCCTGAACAACAGCAAGATCTCCGACGCGGAGATGGCGGAGATCCGCGCCCGCTATGACGAGATTTTCCAGACCTGCGCCCGCACGCCCGGCGGCTTCGAGCACGAGCCCGACCGGCGCGGCTTCTGGGAGGTCGGCCGCGAGGAGCGCATCGCGCTCTGGGACCGGCTCTACGACGAGCCCGGCTTCGGCATCTGGCTGCGGAACTTCCGCGAGATCTTCACCGACGAAGAGGCGAACGCGGAGTTCTCCGAATATATCGCCGACCGCATTCGCCAGCGCGTGAAGGACCCGGAAACGGCGGAAAAGCTGATCCCGAAGGACCATGGCTTCGGCGTGCAGCGCGTGCCGCTGGAGACCAACTATCTGGAAGCCTACAACCGGCCGAACGTCCATCTGGTCGACCTCGCGGAAACGCCGCTGGAACGTGTGACCGAGACCGGCCTTCGAACGACCGAACGGGATTACGACTTCGACGTCATCGTCTACGCGACCGGGTTCGACGCGATCACCGGCGCCTACGACCGGATCGACATCCGGGGCGTGGGCGGCGTGAAGCTTCGGGACAAGTGGCGCGACAAGATTTCGACCTATCTCGGCGTCTTCATCCATGGCTTCCCGAACCTGTTGATGCCGAACGGGCCGCAGAGCGGTTCGGCGTCGACCAACTATCCGCGCGGCATCGAGGTCGGCGTCGACTGGACGACCGCCTTCCTGGAGCACGCCTGGGCGAACGGCTATGTCCGCGCGGAGGCGACCGAACAGGCGGAAGACCGTTGGACCCGGCACGTCACCAAGATGTACTCGATGATGCTGATGCGGAAGGCGAAGTCCTGGTTCACCGGCTACAACTCGAACGTCGAGGGCCACGAGGCCGGCACGATCCGCTATCTCGTCTACAATGGCGGCATGCCGAAATATGTCAGCATCATCAACGAGACGGCGGCCGACGGTTACAGCGGCATCGACTTCGAAACCGACGCGGCCGAGCCGGAACGGAAGGCGAGCTGACCGGGAAGCCCGCCGGCATGACGGCGCCATGACGGCGCTACCGCATAGCGCCGATGCGGCGGAGGTCGGGATTACGCTCGAAGCGGGCCGGATCGAGGGCCGCTGCGCGCCCGCCTTCGCGCCTGTGCTCGACGCCTTTCGCCGGAACTTCGAGGCGCATGGCGAGGTCGGCGCCTCGGTCGCGATCGTGCGGGATGGCGAGACGGTCGTCGATCTCTGGGGCGGCATGGCCGATCCGGCGGCGGGCCGGGCCTGGACCGCGGACACGGTCGTCGTCGTCTTCTCCTGCACCAAGGCCGCGACGGCGATGGCCGCGCATGTTCTGGCGGACAAGGGGCGCCTCGACCTCGATGCGCCGGTAGCAAGCCTCTGGCCGGAGTTCGCGGCCGCCGGCAAGGCGGACGTCACGACGCGGATGCTGCTCGACCATACGGCCGGGCTGCCGGCGCTCCGGGAAAAGCTCAAGCCCGACTGCCTGCTCGACTGGGACTACATGACGGAACGGCTCGCCGCCGAAGAACCGTTCTGGCCGCCCGGCGCGCAGACGGGCTATCACGCGATCACTTTCGGCTATCTGGTCGGCGAGGTCGTCCGCCGCGCCGGCGGCCGGTCGCTCGGCCAGGTCTTCGCGGAAGAGGTCGCGGGCCCGCTCGGCCTCGATTTCTGGATCGGCCTGCCGGAGGCGGCGGAAGCCCGTATCGCGCCGGTCATCCTCTACCGCCCGGCCAAGGGCGAGGCCGAAACGCCGTTCATAGCGGCGGCGCGCCAGCGCGGCTCGATCGCCAACCTCTTCGTCTTCAATCACGGCGA
>DAINCG010000195.1:0-5994 GCA_036732525.1 Pseudomonadota bacterium
GGCCGCGGACCGCGCGCCCTGGCCCGCCTGGGCGTCGGCTATGCGCCCGAAGGCCGCCGCGTCTTTCCCGGGCTGACGACGGACGAAAACCTGGAGGCGGTGACGACCGTCCCGGCCGCTGAACGGCGGCGGCGGCGAGATGCGGTCTATGATCTGTTGCCGGCCTTGGCGGCCCGGCGCCGGTCTGAAGCCTGGCGGCTCTCCGGCGGGGAACAACAGATGCTGGCCATCGGCCGAGCGTTAATGCGCCGGCCCCGCCTCCTGTTGCTGGACGAACCGTCGCTCGGTCTCGCGCCGATGACGGCCGACGCTGTGTTCGCCGCGATCACGCGGATCAAGGCGGACGGCGTCGCCATTCTTCTGGCCGAGCAGAGCATAGGCCGCGCAATCGCCGTCGCCGATACGGTTCTTGCGCTCGATCGCGGCCGGATCGTGCGCGCCGGGCCGCCGGCGACGTTCGCGGATTCCGACGCCCTTTTGGCGGCATATCTTGGCGCGCCGCCTGCAAATTCGGCGGAACCGCGCGAGCGTCAATAGTCCGTTAAGACCCCCCGGCGTAATTCGTTACGCATTGTCATTTCCGGGCAAGCCTTTCGGGGGAAGACGACATGGACGGTCTGCTGACGAAGATCGAAGACGACGAGCGGCGCGTTTCGAGGCGGATCATGATCGATTCGCTGGCGGTCGTGAGCTCGAACGATCGGGCGCGCACCACCCGTCTGGTCAACGTGTCCGCCGGCGGCGCGCTCGTCGGCCCTCTGTTCGGCGTCGACGTCGGCGACCGGGCGACGTTGAACATCCCGGGCTACGGCGCCGTTTCCGGCTGGGTCGCGCGTCTCACTGACGATAATTACGCCGCGATCTGCTTTTCGCCCGATCCCGACTTTCACGAACTCTGCGAAGAGCGGAGCGACGAGTTGATGGAGATGATCCACGGCTCGCAGATGGCGTTCCGCAATCCGCACACCGTCCGAACGCACGACATCCTGTCGTCTAACTGACGCCGACGGGCGGCCCGGCCTCAGTCCTCTTCGTCAGGGCTGAGCGGGTCGTCGTCATAGGACATCGGACCGGGCGCGCGGCCGGTCAGCCGCGCGAGGAGCAGTTCGAGCTGATCGGCGTCCCGATACTCGACGGTCAGACGTCCCCCCGTCTTTCCTGCGGGCTTCAGCGCCGCCTTCATGCCAAGCGCCTCCGAAAGATCCCGCTCCGCCGCCGCCATGTTCGGGTCGCGCGGCTTCGCCGGCGCCCGCGTCGCGGGCAGGCCGCCATCCTGCACCAGCCGTTCGGTCTGCCGGACATTGAGGCCGCGCGCCACCACCTGAGCGGCGAGCGCGTCCGGATCGGACGCCACCAGAAGCGCGCGCGCATGGCCGGCGGTCAGCTCGCCCCGCATCAGCCGCTCCCGCGTATCCGGCGGCAGGTTCAACAGGCGCAGCATGTTCGCCACATGCGACCGGCTCTTGCCCACCGACTTCGCGAGATCTTCCTGGGTGTAGTCGAAGGCGTCGACCAGCTTCTGGTATCCCGCCGCTTCCTCGATCGGGTTCAGGTCTTCCCGCTGGACATTCTCGATCAGGGCGATTTCGAGCGCGTCGCGGTCCGACATGTCGCGGACGATGACCGGCGCTTCGGCGAGCCCGGCGCGCTGGGCCGCGCGCCAGCGGCGCTCGCCCGCCACGATTTCGTACTGTCCCGGCGCATCGTCGCGACGCCGCGCGATGATCGGCTGCAGCATGCCGCGTTCGCGGATCGACTGCGCCAGCGCCTCCAAGGCGTCCTCGTCGAAATGGCGGCGCGGCTGCCCGACCCCCGGGCTGAGCGAGGAAATCGGTATGGCGCGCGCCAGGCGGGCCGCAGAACCCTCCTGCGCGCCGCCTTCGCCGCCTTCCTCGCCAAGCAGCGCCGCGAGGCCGCGGCCGAGACGCGGGCGCGGCGCGGGCTTTCCGTCCTGGCTCATGCGGCGTGGCCGATCGCGACGCCGCCCGCCGGCGGCAGGCGCCGCTCGCGCTTCAGGAATTCCCGCGCGAGCTTCAGATAGGCCCGGCTGCCCGGGCAACCAAGGTCGTAGAGCAGGACCGGCTTGCCGTGCGACGGCGCTTCGGAGACCCGAACATTGCGCGGGATTTCCGCCTTGTAGACGATGTCGCCGAAATGCCCGCGGACCTCTTCCGCAACGGCTTCGGCGAGCCGCATACGGCGGTCGATCATCGTGATGACGATCCCTTCAAGGGAAAGCCTGGGGTTCAGGCGCTCCGCCACAAGGTCGATCGTCCGCTTGAGATGGCTGAGGCCTTCGAGCGCCAGGAATTCCGCCTGCAGCGGCGCGAGAGCGCCGTCGGCGGCCGTCAGCGCGTTCAGCGTCAACAGGCCGAGCGACGGCGGGCAGTCGATCAGGATATAGGCATAGCCGTCGCCGCCCGCCGCACGGGCCCGCGCCATGGCGTCAGCCAGCCGCCATTCCCGGCGCGGCATGTCGACAAGTTCGATCTCCGCGCCGGAGAGGTCCATCGTCGACGGCACGATATCGAAGTTCGGGGTTTCCGTCGGGATCGCCGCGTCCGACAGCTCCGCTTCGCCGATCAGAACGTCGTAGACGCCGATCGTGCGCGCACGCGCCGGAATGCCGACGCCCGTCGACGCATTCCCCTGCGGATCCAGATCGATGACCAACGTGCGCTGGCCACAGGCCGCGAGGGCGGCCGCCAGATTGACCGCGGTCGTCGTCTTCCCGACGCCGCCCTTCTGGTTGACGATGGCGATGATCCGGGGCGCGTTGGCGGCCTGCAAGACATCAGTCATGGCGAGCGAGACCCCATATCTTGATTAATCGGCCACCCGAGCCGGTAATGCTTGGGTATTCGGCCGATTGCATTGTCCACGATTTCCGCGCCTCGGTCAATTCCTTCTCCACCTGCGCGCCCTTGTGCAGCAGTGCATAACCATCCGGCGTCAACGCATCGGCAAGAATTGGCGCCAGGCGGACAAGCGGCGCGACCGCCCGCGCCGTCACGACGTCGTAGCGGCGCCCGCTTTCGGCCAGCGCCCGATCGAAGCGCGCCGCGATCACCTGCACGGTCAGGCCGAGCGTCCGCGCCGCCTCCCGCAAGAAGACGGCCTTCCGCTGGTCGCTGTCGACGAGAGTGACGTCCGTGGCGCCCAGGCTCGCCAGAATCAAACCCGGCAGACCGGCGCCGGAGCCGAGGTCGAGGAGCGGCGCGGTCGGGTTCGTCAGATAGGACCAAGCCTGTGCGGAATCCAGAACATGGCGCCGCCAGATCTCATCCTGGTCCGCCGGCCCGATCAGATTAATCCGGCGGCGCCAGACGTCCAGGAGCGCGACATAGGCTGCAAGCTTCTCGATCCGCGCGGCGTCAATGCCCAGGCCTTCGAGAGCGACGCGCACGTCATCCGGCGGCGCGGTCAACCGGCGGGTCCTCCGACCGACGTACATGCCGCAGCAGGATCGTAATCGCCGCCGGCGTGACTCCAGGAATCCGTGCGGCGGCGCCGAGCGTTTCCGGCCGCGCCGCAGCGAGCTTCTGCCGCGCTTCCGTCGACAGTCCATGGATGGCGGCGAGGTCCAGGTCTTCCGGCAGACGCAAACCTTCGTCGTGCCGGAACGCTCGAATATCGGCGTCCTGGCGCTGGATATAGGCCGCGTATTGCGCGTCCGTCGCCAGCGTTTCCCGCGCCCAGAGTGGATACTGACGGACCTCCGGCCAGATCTGCTGCAGCGCCGGATTGTCGGCGCCAAACCGCCCCATCAGTTCGAGCGCCGTTCGCCGACGCCCGTCGCCGCTCGCCGGGAGATCGACGGCCGCTAGTTGCGCCGGCGTCGCGGTGAGCGCTTCAAGCGCGGCTTGGACCTCAGTCAGGCGTGCTTGTTTCACGTGAAACACGGCGGCTCGAACCGATCCGACACAGCCCGCGGCCACGCCCTTGGCCGTCAATCGCCGATCGGCGTTGTCTGACCGCAGACGCAGTCGATATTCCGCTCGAGAGGTAAACATCCGATATGGCTCGTCGACCCCGCGCACGACAAGATCGTCGATCATGACGCCGAGGTAGCTCTCCGTTCGATCGAAGATGACGGGATCGTCGCCGCCAACCAGACGGGCTGCGTTCAATCCCGCAACAAGGCCCTGCGTCGCGGCCTCTTCATAGCCTGTCGTGCCATTGATCTGCCCCGCCAGGAACAAGCGCGGCAGACGACGACATTCGAGATTGCGTCGAAGTTCACGGGGATCGACGAAGTCATACTCGACGGCGTATCCCGGCCGCGCGATCTCAACCGCTTCCAAACCGGGAATGGTCCGGAGAAACGCCATTTGAACGGCCGCGGGCAGACTGGTCGAAATGCCGTTCGGATAAACCAGCGGATCGTCCAGCCCTTCGGGCTCAAGGAAGATCTGATGGCGATCGCGCTCGGCGAACCGCGTCACCTTATCCTCGATCGACGGACAGTAGCGTGGTCCGGGACCGGTGATTCCACCGCTGAACATCGCCGATTCATGGATATGCGACTGGATGATCGCGTGGGTCCGCGCCGTTGTGCCGGTGACATGGCAGACCGTTTGCGGCGTCTCGACACGCTCCGTAAGCGTCGAGAACGGCTCGGGCGGGTCGTCGCCATGCTGGACATCAAGACCGGCGAAATCGATCGTCGTCTTCAGGAGGCGCGCCGGCGTCCCGGTCTTCAAACGCCCCATGCGGAAGCCCATCTGCTCCAGGCGGACGCCCAGGGCAGAGGCCGCGGCATCGCCGACCCGGCCAGCCGGAGTCTGTTCGCGGCCGATATGGATAACGCCACGGAGAAACGTCCCGGTAGTTACGACGACCGCGCCCGCCGCAAACCGCCGACCGTCCTCCAGAATAACGCCGGCGCAGACGCCGTCCGGCGCCAAGACGTCCGCGACGGCTCCTTCCAATAAAGTCAGGTTTGGCGTCGTCCTAAGCGCCGCCTGCATCGCGGATCGATAGAGGGCCCGATCGGCTTGGGCGCGCGGACCCCGAACGGCCGGCCCTTTGCTGCGATTCAACAGCCGGAACTGGATGCCGGCCGCATCAGCGACGCGGCCCATCAAACCATCGAGCGCATCGATCTCGCGCACGAGATGTCCCTTGCCCAAGCCGCCGATCGCGGGATTGCAGGACATCTCGCCGATCCGGTCGAGGCGATGCGTGAGCAAAGCGGTGGCCGCCCCGAAACGTGCAGCGGCGGCGGCGGCCTCCGCGCCCGCATGACCGCCGCCAACGACGATGACGTCGAACCGGTCCTGCTCCTCCGCTTGTTTCACGTGAAACACTCCTCTTGCCCACGGCTACTTTCCGATACAGAACGCCGAAAAAATCCGGTCCAACACATCATCGATATCATAGATGCCGACAACCCGGCCCAGCGCCCGGTTGGCGGAGCGCAAATCCTCCGCCATCAACTCTGGAATCCCGACCGACAGCGCCCGCGTCAGGGCCGCATCCGCATCGCGCAACGCCGCACGATGCCGTGCGCGGGTAATGGCCGGTCGCGCAAGGCCATCCATCGCCTCTTGCGCGGCCCTGGTCAATGCCTTTTCCAACTGCGCGAGACCGCCGGCGGCAATCGCGCTGCCCGACGTCACGCCGTCCGGCAACGGCGCCCCCAGCAGATCAGCCTTGTTCCAGAAGACCAATCGGCCAGCGTCACGGTCGGCGTCCGCCGCGGCATAGGCCCGTGCATCACGCACGTCCACAACCAGGTCGGCGCTTTCCGCAGCGCGGACCGCACGACGCACGCCCTCGGCTTCGATTGGGTCTGCCGTCGTGCGCATGCCGGCCGTATCCAGCAGGACGACCGGGCGGCCGTCGAGGTCCAGCCGAACCTCGAGGATATCGCGCGTCGTTCCCGGAATCTCCGTGACGATTGCCGCCTCCCGGCCGGCGAGCGCGTTCAGGACGCTCGACTTGCCGACATTCGGCGCGCCCACCAACGCCACGCGAAGGCCATCATGCATC
>DAINCG010000195.1:6004-8674 GCA_036732525.1 Pseudomonadota bacterium
AGCTCGCTTAACCCTAGATGTGGCTCTATGCTGGCCTGAACCGCCAAGATTCGCGCGCGCAGTTCGTCGTCCAAGGTCTCCGGAATGGGTTCGTCCGAGAAATCGAGCGTTGCTTCGGCGAGCGCCAGCGCTTCGAGTAGATCAGCCTGCCAACCGGCATAGATACGGCTCATGCCGCCCTGCATCTGCCAGAGCGCACGCGTCCGCGCCGCTTCCGTATCCGCGTCGATCAGGTCGGCGAGGCCCTCGACCGCGGTCAGGTCAAGCTTGCCATGCTGGAAGGCGCGCCTCGTGAACTCACCAGCTTCCGCCGGTCTAAAGTTCGGCAAGGTCGCCAGGACATCCGTCACGGCGGCGATTACCGACGGTCCGCCATGCACATGAAGCTCGGCCACGTCCTCGCCGGTAAAGCTGGCCGGCCCCGGAAACCAAAGGCACAAAGCATCATCGAGCGGCGCGCCGTCGGCCGGCCGCGTCAGACGGCGGAGCGTCGCATGCCGCGGCGGCGGCGGTGGGCGGTCCGTCAGGGCTGGAAAAACGGATCCGGCCACCCCGCCGGATATACGCACGACGGCGACGCCGGCGCGGCCTTGCCCGCTCGCCAGCGCGAAAATCGCTTCGCCCGTGTCCATGACTGACGCCGAAAGATCGTCGAAGGATCGGTCGACGCTATTCCTGGTCCTTCGGTTTCGATGCGCCGCCCATCGCGCCGCGCATCGCCTGATCCCAGAAGTTCCGCATCGCCTCCATCCCGGCGCTCGGGCTGCCGGGCCCGGCAGCCGGCATCCATTGCCGCCAAAGCGTTTCCGGGTCCATCGCCGCGAGATTGGCGCGCATCCGGTCGGTCATCTCCGCGACCAGCGCTTCCTGCATCGGCGCAAGGTCCGGCAATCCGAAGAACCGCCGCGCCTCATCCGCAGTCGCATCGATATCGATGGTGATCTTCATCGCCTTGGCCCCGTGCTGTTTCCGGTCCGGCTCGCGGTCTTCGGCAGCGAGCGCTATCCTGTCCGCCGAATATGACCGCCCGCCTCAGCGTCGACAATCCCGCGCGGAGTATTGAGCGCCATGCGCCACGATGCATCCCCGTCCGCCCACGCCGTCGTGGAAAGCCCGATCGGTAATCTGTCGATCGCCATTACGGAGGAACGCGTTACGTCCCTGGAATGGACGGACGCGCCTCCCGGCCGCGATGCGGAGCATGTCCTGCTCGACGCGGCCGCACGGCAGCTCGCGGCATATTTCGATGATCCGACGGCGCCGTTCGATCTGCCGCTGGCGCCGGCCGGCAGCGCGTTCGAACGGGCCGTGTGGCGCGCCATGTGCGCAATACCGGTCGGACAGACTTTGAGCTATGGCGATATCGGCCGTACGCTTGGTCAACCTGCCCGCAGCGTCGGCGGCGCCTGCGGGCGCAATCCCATTCCGATCATCATTCCATGTCACCGCGTCGTCGGCGCGGACGGCCGCATGGTCGGCTATTCCGGCCGCGGCGGCCTCGAAACCAAGCAATGGCTGCTGCGCCACGAGGGCGCGCTGCTCCTTTAGGCGGCATACTCCTCGGTATCAAGGCTGTGCGGTCATCGCGCCCCAGCCGCCATTGCCCCCGCGGGAAGCCGGCAGCTATGCTCGACGCCGGATATGTCTCAAACCGGGAGTGAAGACGCGCCATGGCGGAATGGATCGACATCAAAGCGAACGACGGCGGGAGCTTCAAAGCCTATCTGGTCCGACCGACCGGCGGCAGCCCGGCCGGCGTCGTCCTCTGCATCCAGGAGATCTTCGGGGTGAACCACGCAATGCGCGACATTGCGGCGGAATGGGCCGGCAAGGGGTACATCGCGATCGCCCCCGACCTTTTCTGGCGTCAGGAGCCGGGCGTCGACATCACCGACAAGACCGATGAGGAATGGAAGAAGGCCTTCTCCCTGTTCCAGGGTTTCGATGTCGACAAGGGCGTGGACGATCTTAAGGCCACGATCGCGCATGCCCGCACGCTCGAGGGCGCCAATGGCAAGGTCGGAACGGTCGGGTTCTGCCTTGGCGGCAAGCTCGCCTATCTGCTCGCCTGCCGGTCCGACGCAGACTGCAATGTGAGCTACTACGGCGTGGGCATCGAAGAGCTGCTCGGCGAAGCCGATGGCATCAAGACGCCGCTGGTCATGCACATCGCCGAGGAGGACGGCTTCGTTTCGAAAGAGGCCCAGGCCAAGATCAAGTCGGGCCTCGACGGGCATCCCAAGGTCACGATCTACAGCTACCCTGGCATGGACCACGCCTTCGCACGGATCGGCGGCGTGCCCTACGACAAGGCGAACGCTGACCTTGCGAACAGCCGATCCGCAGACGCGTTCAAGGCGACGCTCGGCTAGACCCGAGCGTCGATGACCAACGGCGACTACTGGTTCATCTGCTGGAAGAAGTCGCCGTTGGTCTTGGTCTCGCGCAGCTTGCCGACCAGGAACTCCATCGCGTCCTGAGTGCCCATCGGCATGAGGACCCGGCGGAGCATCCACATCTTGTTGAGCTCCTGACGCTCGACCAGCAGCTCTTCCTTGCGGGTGCCGGACTTCCCGATGTCGATCGCCGGCCAGACGCGCTTGTCCGCGAGCTTCCGGTCGAGGACGATTTCCGCGTTTCCGGTGCCCTTGAACTCTTCGAAGATCACTT
>DAINCG010000196.1:0-697 GCA_036732525.1 Pseudomonadota bacterium
AAATGCTTGCTCCAATACGAAGGGTTTAGGTGGATTGTTGAACGGCGCTTCTCGGCCATAGAGCTTGTCGTCGCCCGGATTACCGAAGATGTTGTCGTCGCCTTTGCCGCCCCAGATTTTGTCGTCGCCGGCCTGCCCGTCGAGACGGTCGTCGCCTTTGCCGCCTTCAATGGTGTCGTTGCCGTCGCCGCCCCATACGCCGTCATTGCCGTCGCCTGCGTAGACGCAATCATCGCCGCCCTTGGCGTCGATCCAGTCATCGCCATCCTTGCCGAAAATATTGTCGGCCCGATCGGTACCATACAGCGTATCTGGATTGTTAGTGCCGTAGATGTCGTTCTTATACCAATAGGGGTCGTAGCCCCAGTAATTCCAGTTCCAGGTAGTCCAAGAGAAGGTCATCTGAGCCCCCTACAGTGGCGCTGGACATACCTGTCTGCGTGTTGACGAAGGCGGCCACCTTAACGAACCCGTTAACGGATCGCTAACTATCTTTCACGCCGATAATCCCATTGTGAATCAAAGAAATGTGAGCCGGCGCGAAATTGCGGTCGACCCAGCGTAAGGACTTGTAATGACTGGCTAATTCGCCCTTGGCGAAGGCAGGCTCGCGATCTCGAGGACAAGCTTCCGCTTGAGCGAGGCGACGAAGCTCGGCGCGTCCTCCACGGCGATGGCGAAAGCGCCGAATCCGCCG